>NZ_BAABDO010000018.1:0-76845 GCF_039539665.1 Actinomadura keratinilytica | reverse complement strand
GCGGCGGGTGCGGCGGGCGGCTCGGAGGCGCCCGGCGGCTCCGCCGCAGGCGGCTGGGCGGCAGGGGCGGGCGGCGGCTCGGGGGAGGGCGGGGCGACGGGCTGGTCGGCCGACTTCTCGGCGGCCTGCCGCTCGGCGGCCAGATGCGCACGCGCCGCCTTGATGATGTCCCAGGCGCTCAGCTCGTCGGTGGACGGCGGCGTGTGCAGCGCCGGGCCGGTCAGCTCGGCCGCCACCGCCTGCGGCACCGCGAACCCGGTGGCGGGCGGCGGCACCTGCGCCAGGCGGCACCAGGTCAGCCCGATGGTGTAGGTGGTGGCCAGCAGCCACGACAATGCGTCGGCGTCGGTGCTGCGCAGCGCCTCGGGCAGGCGGCCGTCGCGCGGCCACAGCCGCCGCAGCGGGTTGGCCGGGTCGGTCAGCACCGCGTGCAGGGTGCGGGCGCTGTCGGGGTCCAGCCAGCGGCCCAGCGCGGGCACCGCGTTGGGCGCGGCCTGCAGGTCGGCGGCCAGCAGCGCGATCCCGGCGCGGCGCACGTCGTCGTGCGCACGGCCCCCCGTCGGCACCGGAGGGCGCGCCCCCGTCAGCGCGGCCACCACCTGCTGCAGGTCGTACAGCGCCAGCCGCAGGTACTCGCCGGGGGCGGCGTCGCGCACCATGGGGGTGGAGAACTCGGCGGGGCAGCGGCGCCGCCACTCCTGCAGCATCGCCGCGGGCCCGTAGCGGGCGGTGGCCATGTCCTGGTGCACCAGCCGCAGCGACGCGGCCGTCACCGCCGCCAGCGCGTCGGCGCCGGGACGGAACCGCGCGTCGGCCTGCAGCCCCGCCGCCACCTCGTACATGACCCGCGCGATGTGCGCGGCGCCGGCGCCGTCGCCTGCCTGCAGCCGGTTGGTGTAGTACCCGGCCAGGGTGCCGAAGTCGGGCGGCATCATCCAGTGCAGCCGCTCGGCGGGCGTGGTCAAAAACGGGATGAACGACTCGATCAGCGGGTTCTCCGTCAGCACCACCGGGGCGCCCGCGCACCACAGCAGCGCGCTCCAGGCCGCCACCACGGTGCTGGGGGTGCCGGGCTGGAACATGGGGTCCTGCTGGGCGAACTGCGCGGGGTTGACCGCCCACGCCGTGGTCAGCGCCTGCTGGATGCGGGCGACCACCGCGGTCTCCGGCGGCGCTCCGAGGAACCCCAGGGAGGCGACGCGCCCGGCGGTCAGGTCGGGGCCGGTGGGGAACAGCTGCGGCGGCACCGGGGGAGCGCCCGCGCCGCGCGGCGCGGGCTGGGCGACGCGCCGTTCCGCCGGGTCGGCGGGGGGAGGGCAGGGATGCCAGACGCCGTCCAGGCCGCAGCGGTACCAGCGCCCCCAGGCGCCGAACAGCCACCACTCGCCCGAGCCCCACAGCATCCGCGCCACGACCTGCTCGGCGCGCTGCTGCGGCGGGGCCGTGCGCCACCAGGGCGAGGCGACCAGCTCCCGTACGTTGGCCTCCACCGCGGTGAAGAGGTCGCCGGCCGTTCCGCCCCCAGTTCCGCCGAGTCCCGACCCGGCCGCGTGCCAGTTCACTCCGCGAATAGTAGTCCTCCCCGGTGGCGTGCCCGGTGGTTCCGGGGAAGGCCGCCCCGATCGGGACGGGGCGGACGGATCCCCACAGCGCACTGTAAGGAGTGTTATGGCAGGATGCTCATGTACGTCAGGAGAGGGGGAGGACCATGCGGGACGCCGCGCGCACGCGCACCGCGGGGCTGTCGCTGGCGGTGCTGTCGTCGGTGTGCTTCGGCGCGTCCGGACCGTTCGGCAAGGCCCTCATCCACGCCGGGCTCACCCCCTGGCAGGCGGTGTGGCTGCGCATCGCCGGGGCGGCGCTGGTGCTGGTGCCGCTGGCGCTGGCGCTGCGCGGCCGCGGCGCGGTGCGCTCGGTGCGGTCCCACCTGCCCTACGTGGTCGGCTACGGGCTGACCGGGGTGGCCGGGGCGCAGGCGTTCTACTTCGTGGCCGCCTCGCGGCTGCCCGTCGGCGTGGCCATCCTGCTGGAGTTCTGCGGCCCGATCCTGGTCCTGGGCTGGACCCGGCTGGTGCGGCGCGCACCGGTGCACCGCTCGGCCGCCGCCGGCGTCGCCGTCGCGATGGTCGGGCTGACCATGGTGGTGCAGGTGTGGGACGGCCTGCGGCTGGACGCGCTGGGCCTGGCCGCCGGGCTGGGCGCCGCCGCCTGCCAGGCCGGGTACTTCCTGCTCATCGACCGCCTCACCGGCCAGGTCGACCCGCTGGTGATGACGACGGCGGGCACGGTGGTCTCGGCGGCCGTGCTGGTCGTGCCCGCCGCGCCCTGGATGCTGCCGTGGGACGTGCTGCCCGCCACCGTGGCCGTCGGCGGCCACACCGCCCCCGCCTGGCTGCTGGCCGCCTGGATCATCGTCGTCAGCACCGTGCTGGCCTACCTGACCGGCGTGGCCGCGGTGCAGCGGCTGTCGGCGCAGGTCGCCGGCGCCATCTGCTACACCGAGGCGGTGGCCGCCACCCTGCTGGCCTGGGCCGCGCTGGGCGAACGGCTCGCGCCGGTGCAGCTGGCGGGCGGCGCGATCGTGCTGGTCGGCGCGTTCCTCGCCCAGCGCGCCACCGCCGACGCCATGCCCGCCGACACTGCGTCCCCCGCCGCCGGGCCCGCCGCCGGCGGCCCGGTCACCGCCAACGCATCCGTCGCCGCGGGCGGCCACGTCCCCGAAGGCGACCCGGACGACCCGGGGGACGCGGCCGCCACGCACGCCCTCAGCCGCTGACCCCCGGGTCCGGGCGCCGCCGTCAGGCGTTCTCGCGCAAGAACCGCCGGGTCCCCAACGCCACCGACACCACCACCAGCACGGCCGTCACCGCCGCGCCCTCTGCGACGGCCACCGAGGCGTAGTCGCCGACGAACGCGGCGCGCACCGCGTCCACCACGTACCTGAACGGCGTGAAGTGCGACACCACGTCCAGCCAGCCCGGCGCCATGCTCATCGGCAGCAGCATCCCCGACAGCAGCATCAGCGGCAGCACCACCGCCCCCAGCAGCGGCGCGAACCCGTCCTCCCGCCGCGTCACCAGCGCCAGCAGGTACGACAGCGAGGCGACACCGACCGCCAGCAGCAGCACCAGCGCCGCGCCCACCGCCAGCCCGGCCACCGGCGCGCGCAGCCCCAGCGCCACCCCGGCGGCCAGCAGCAGCACCGCCTGCACGGCCAGCACCGTGGTGTCGCGCAGCACCAGGCCCAGCAGCAGCGCCACCCGGCTGACCGGCGTGACGCGCAGCCGGTCCACCACGCCCGCGCGCAGGTCGGCGATCAGCCCGAACCCCACATAGCCCGCGCTGAGCAGCACCAGCTGCACCAGCACACCCGGCACGAACACCTGCCAGGCGTCGTGGTCGCCGAACCCGCGCACGCCGCTCAGCCGCGTCAGCAGCGGACCGAACAGCAGCAGGTACAGCAGCGGCTGCAGCACCCCGAACACCACCGCCACCCTGGCGCGCAGCGTCACGCGCAGATGACGCATGTACAGCAGGCGCGTGTCACGCACAGTGCGTCGCAGATCCACGGGAACTCCTCCTCGTCAGTGTCATGCCCATCGTCTGGCCCATCGTCGGGTCCATCGTCGGGTCCATCGTCGGGCCCGCCGTCGTGCTCATCGCCGGTGTCACGGGGTTCAGGCGGCGGCGTCGCGCAGCGACCGGCCGGTGATGGTGAGGAACACGTCGTCGAGGGTGGGACGCGTCATCCGCAGCGCCGTCATCTCCACCCCCGCCGCGTCCAGCGCACGCACCACCTGCGGCAGCGCCAGGTCGCCCTGGTCGACGGTCAGCCGCACCGACGAGCCGGACACCACCGCCTCGCGCACCTGCGGCAGCTCCGCCAGCGCGGCACGCGCACGCACGGCCCCGCCGGCCTGCCCGCGCGCACCTTCGCCCGCCCCGGCGGCGGGGCGCGCGTCGGCCAGCTCGAGGGTCACCACGTCGCCGGAGACGCGGCGCTTGAGCTCGTCCGGCGTGCCCTCGGCCACGATCCGCCCGTGGTCGATGATGAGGATCCGGTCGCACAACGCGTCGGCCTCCTCCAGGTAGTGCGTGGTCACGAACACCGTGGTGCCGTCCTCGTCGCGCATGCGGCGGATGTGCTCCCACAGGTTGCCGCGGTTGTGCGGGTCCAGGCCGGTGGTCGGCTCGTCCAGGAACACCAGCGGCGGGCGGTGCACCAGCCCCAGCGCGATGTCCAGGCGGCGGCGCTGCCCGCCCGACAGCGTCTGCGCCGGGCGGTCCAGCAGGCCCTCCAGCTCCAGCCGGGCGCACAGGTCGGCGATGCGCGCGGCGCGGTCGGGCACGCCGTACAGGCGGGCCTGCAGGTCCAGCTCCTCGCCGACCGGGACGGCCGGGGCGGCGCCGCCGCCCTGCGCCACGTAGCCGATGCGGCGCCGCACGCCCGCCGCGTCGGTGCGCAGGTCGTGCCCGGCGACCGTGGCGGTGCCGGCGGTGGGCGCCAGCAGCGTGGTCAGCATCCGCAGCGTGGTGGTCTTGCCCGCGCCGTTGGGGCCCAGGAACCCCACGATCTCGCCGGGCGCCACGGACAGGTCGACGCCGCGCACCGCCTCCACGGTGCCGCGCCTGGTGGTGAAGGTGCGGGCCAGCCCGCTCGCCTTGATCACGTCTTCCTCCAGGATCGGATGGGGGGAAACGCCGGTAGCGTAACCACAAATTTGGAGTCACACCAAGTTTTCGGCGACACCAGCGCGGTTAGAATCCCTGGCATGGCGGACGATCACGGGACCGGGGGAGGGGACGCGCCCGACGCCGAACGCCTCGGCCTGCGCGAACGCAAGAAGCGCCAGACCAGGCGGCGCATCGCCGACATCGCCACCGGCCTGTTCCTGACGCGCGGCTACGACAACGTCACCATCGCCGACGTGGCCCGCGCCGCCGACGTGTCGGTCAACACCGTCTTCAACTACTTCGGCACCAAAGAGGACCTGTTCTTCGACCGGCAGGAAGAGATCATCGAGCACGCGGCGCGCGTGTTCGCCGACCGCGCCCCCGGCGAGTCGGCCGTCGCGGTGTTCCGCCGCCACTTCCGGGAGGGCCTGGACCGCAACGCCTACCAGACCGGGTTCCACGAGGGCTCGGAGACCTGGGCCCGCGCCGTCCGGGAGAGCCCCGCCCTGACCGCCAAGCAGCTGGAGATCGGCCACCGCGCGCAGCGCCGGCTGGCCGCCGCCTTCGCCGACGAGACCGACGCCGACCCCGACGACATCACCGCCCGCGCCGCCGCCGCCATGATCTTCGCCGTGCAGCAGACGCTCATCGAGCAGATCCTGCAGCGCAAGATGGCCGGCGAATCGCTGGAGGATATGCGCCGCGACGTCTACGCCGCCACCGAACGCGCCTTCGACCTGCTGGAACGCGGCATCGGCGGCTACGCCGCCCAGCCCGCCGCCCAGCCCGCCGACGAGGGCGCCGACGAGGGCGCCGACGAGCCCGCTGACGAGGGCGGCCCCCCGGCCGACACCGCCGCGTCGGCGCAGACGCCCGAGCCGCAGCCCCGCCCCGGAAAATCGGTATCAAGCTGATCGTCCGCCTTCCTAAACTCCGTGGTTGCGGAGGCAATCATGGACACCCCCACACTCCTCACCCACCTGGAGACGCACGCCGTCCCGCTCACGCTGCCCCGAGGCGGCACCCTGCGCTGGGACGACGCCGACCTGCACAAGGCCGCCTACACCGCCGACCCCGAGGGCTACGCGCTGCTCGGCCTGGCCCCCGGCGTGCGGCCCTGGCAGCGCGCCCGCGTCCTGCTGCAGGTGCTGGCCGCCTCCCAGGCCGGACTCGACGACGCCACCCGCACCACCCTGGCCCGCCTCGCCCGCGTGCTCACCCTGGCGCTGCCGCCCGCCCACGTCATCACCGTGCTGCTGGGCCTGCGCCGCCTGCGCGCCAACCACAAGCACACCACCCGCGCCGCACTGCGGTTCGTCCTCGAGCACCCCCACGCCGACGCCCTCATCGCCGCCCGCCGCCCCGCCCTGCGCGACTGCTTCGAACACGCCCTCGGCAAGGCCACCGCACGCGGCTGCGCCCGCCGCATCGCCGACGGCGACACCGGCTCGGACTACCTGCAACGGCGCCTGCTGCGGTTCCTGACCGCACCCCACCACGCCCTCCGCCGCGTCCCGGCGCTGTACGCGGCCGACCCGCAGGCGAACCCGCGGCAGCAGCCCGCCGCCCCCCGCGAACCCGTGCTCGCCGTCGAACGCACACCGCCCCACCCCGGCACCGTCACCGCCACCAACCGCGGCGACATCGCCGCCACCCTCGTCCACCTGTACCGGGGCGGCCCCGCCGAGGAGCTGTACGTCGCGCTCGACCGCTACCTGGCCGACGCCGTCGCCGGCTACCCCCGCTTCCCCGGCACCGTCGGGCTCGTCCTGGACGCCTCGGCCTCCATGCGCGGCTACGGCGAACGCCGGTGGGCGCTGATGTCGCAGGCCGCCGCGCTGCGCATGGTGCTGTCGCGCGTCTGCGACCGGCTGGAGGTCGTGGAGGTCGGCGGCGACGAACGCGTCCCCCGCGGCGCCACCGACCTGGCCACCGGTGTGCTGGACGCGCTGGCCGCCGGCCCCGACCTGGTCGCCGTGGTGTCCGACGGCTACGAGAACGTCTTCCCCGGCGACCTGGCCCGCGTCGCCGCCACCCTGCCGCACGCGGGCGTCACCACCCCCGTGCTGTTCTGCCACGCCATGTTCACCCGGACCGACGATTTGACCCTGCGCCGTCCCGCCCCCGCACTGCCGCAACGCGGCTTCTGGCACCAGGACGACTTCGACGAACTGCTGCCGTGGATGTTCGGGCACTGCACCGCCGGCGAGCCGTGGCTGCGCGCCGCCCTGCACGCCCGCCTGGACGCCCTGGACCGGCAGGCCGCACAGATCGGAGGGATCGCCGCATGACGAACAGCGACACCCCCGGCGCCGCACCCGCCACGCTGGACACCCTCATGCCCGGCCCGCTCAGCCTGGCCGGACACCGCCTGGGCACCCCGCAGCGCGCCGGGGCGCTGACCATGGTCCCCATCTCCGGGCCCGCCTACCCCGGCATCGCCCCGCCCCGCCGCGCCCTCAAACTCGTGCGCGTCGACGGCTACGGCCGCGTCGAACTGCGCAACGGCGCCGCCGACGGCGTGGCGATCGTCCCGCTGCACATGGGCTACATCCAGGACGCCGCGCAGAACCACGCCCTGTGCCGCTCGGCGTTCATCGCCGCCGGGCAGACCCTGATGTTCGAGGACGCCGCCTGCGTCCAGGCCGCCCAGAGCGGCTACCTCACCGAACGCGACCAGTGGTTCTTCATCCTGCCCGTCGAACTGCGCACCCGCGCGCTGCAGCGGCGCGGTGTGCACGACTTCTCCAAGCTGTGGGCCGACATCGCCGCCCTCAACCGCGGCTACGGCCTGCCGGCGCGCGGGCACCTGGAGCAGATCCTGTCGCGCAAACGCCCCGTGCTCACCCAGTTCCAAAGCCGCCTGGAACTGCAGCCCGGGCAGCTGGGCGCCCTGTTCTTCATCGACGGGCGCCTGGCCGGGCTGGAGCTGGCGCCCGACCCCGGCTACTTCGCCGACGTGTGGACCGCGCTGGTCTGCTTCGCCTACGGCGTCGCCGCCTGGCACGCCGAACAGCGGCACGCCCAGACCCAGCCGCCCGCCGGGGCGCCCGCGGGCGCGCGGCCGTTCCCGGCCACCAGCCTGTCGGAACTGCGCGCCGCGCTCGACCGCGACCGCGCCGCCCGCATCGCGCAGATCGCCCAGTGGCTGGCCGACGTGCCCACCGGCCCCGTCGAGCTCACCGAGGAGGAGCGCTACCTCGGCCTGCGGCTGTCCACCGTCACCGGCGACCACCTGTCCGGGCAGGTCGTCACCGACGGCGACCGCGCCGTGTACGCGTCCCTGTTCGCCCCCTGGCCCGTCGACACCCCGCAGTGACCCGGGCACCGGCGGCGCCCGACGGCGTGTCGGGGGCCACGGCGTAAACCGGTTGCCTCGCGGCCCCGCGCCCACTTGAATGGCGGATGGGAACTGAGCCGGGCGCACCGGATGGACCCCAGATTCCAGGTCTGGCAAGGCAACCGTTTGTAAGACGGTCACAACTCCGGTGCACGCGCCGGCCGCCCGTCCCGCCTTCACAACCCCGCCCAGCGCGCCCCTCCGGGCGCAGCGCGACCGCGGACCGGGTGACGGCGGCGCTCTCCCGCGGCGGGCGACATCGTGAACGTCTGCCGTTGACGGGCCCCGCACGGCTGTCTAGCGTCCCGAAAGAACACATGATCATGGTCGTCGGGGGCGGCCACGCAGCCACCGCAGGGAGCCGTCATGCACCGTCGCCGACGCCTGTCCCTCCTGGCCGCCACCACACTGGCCGCCACCCTGGGCGCCACTGCCCTGGGCGCCGCGCCGGCGGCCCTCGCCGCCCCGGGCCAGGACCCGCGGCTGACGCGGATCATCAAGGCGATGACCCTGGAGGAGAAGGCCGCCCAGCTGTTCGTGCTGCAGGTGTACGGCAAGAGCGCCGACACCGCCGACCCCGCGGACGTGGCCCGCAACCGCCGCCTGTACGGCGTCGACAACGCCGCCCAGCTCATCGCCCGCTACAAGCCCGGCGGCATCATCTACTACGGCGCCGACCCCGCCAACGTCGACGACCCCCGCCAGCTGGCCGCCTTCTCCAACGGCATCCAGCGCGCCGCCCTGGCCCAGCGCGTCCCCGTCCCCGCCCTGATCTCCATCGACCAGGAGGGCGGCATCGTCGCCCGCGTGCAGCCGCCGGCCACCCAGTCGCCGGGCGCCATGGCGCTGGCCGCCGGCCGCCGCCCCGCCGACGCCCGCGCCCTGGCCGCGATCACCGCGCGGGAACTGCGCGCCCTCGGCGTCAACGCCGACTACGCCCCGGTCGCCGACGTCAACGTCAACCCCGCCAACCCCGTCATCGGCGTGCGGTCGTTCGGATCCGACCCGGCCCTGGTGTCGCGCATGGTCACCGCGCAGATCGACGGGTACGGCGCCGGCGGCGTGGCACCCACCGTCAAGCACTTCCCCGGCCACGGGGACACCCGCACCGACAGCCACACCGGGGTGCCGCGGATCGAGCACACTCGCGAGCAGTGGGAGCGGCTGGACCTGCCGCCGTTCCGCGCGGCCGTCGAACGCGGCGTCGACGCCATCATGACCGGGCACCTGGTCGTGCCCGCCCTCGACCCGTCCGGCGACCCGGCCACCCTGTCGCGGCCCATCCTGACCGGCATCCTGCGCCAGCGGCTCGGCTACCGCGGCGTCATCGTCACCGACGCCCTGGACATGCAGGGCGTGCGCGACACGTACGGCGACGACCGCATCCCCGTGCTGGCGCTCAAGGCCGGCGCCGACATGCTGCTCAAACCGCCCGCCGACACCGCCGGGACCGGACTGTTCCCCACCCAGCTGCGCGCCGTGGTCGAGGCCGTCCGCGGCGGCGAGCTGTCCGAACGCCGCCTCGACGAGTCCGTCTACCGCGTCCTGGAGCTCAAACGCAAGCGCGGCCTGTTCCGCGACCCGTTCGCCGACGAGTCCAAGGTGGACCGCATCGTCGGCGCCCCCGCGCACCTGGCCGCCGCCCAGCGCGCCACCGACCGCACCACCACCCTGGTCAAGAACGACGCCGGGCTGCTGCCGCTGCGCCCCGGCGCCCGCGACGTGCTGGTCGCCGGATGGGGCGCCGCCACGACCCGCACACTCGCCGACGAACTCGCCCGCCGCGGCGCCGCCGCCACCGTGCGCGAGACGGGGCTGAGCCCCACCCGGCAGACCATCGACGCCACCGCCGCCGCGGCCCGCGACGCCGACCTGGTGGTCGCCGTCACCAACCGCGCATGGGACGCCGAACCGTCCACGCTCACCGAACCCCACAACGGGCCCGGGCAGGCCGACCTGGTCAAGGCGCTGGTCGCCACCGGAAAACCCGTGGTGGTCATCGCCGTGCGCGACCCCTACGACATCGCCCACTTCACCGAGGCGCCGACCTACCTGGCCACCTACTCCTACACCGCCGAGGCGCTGCGGTCGGCGGTCAAGGTGCTGTTCGGCGAGCTGGCGCCGTCGGGCAGGCTGCCGGTGGCGATCCCGGCGGCCGGCGACTCCGGCCGGACCCTGTACCCGTTCGGGCACGGCCTCGGCTACGCCCGCTGACCGTCCCGCGAACCCCCTGCCGGACCGCCCGCCGAACCGCCCGCCGAACCGTTCGCCGAACCGGCCGCCGGGGCGGCGGGCGGCTGGGCGATCGCGGCCAACCGCGGACGCGCCAGCCGCCGGTAGTCGGCGGTGTCCAGCGCCATCGACCGGTCCAGCCGCGCGGCGTTGAAGAAGATCTCCGCGTGTTCCAGCAGCGCCGGGTCCGCCACCAGCTCCAGGTCGGGATGGAAGGAGAACGGCAGGATGGTCCCGCTCACGCTGCCCGCCAGCCGCTCGGCGGTCTCGGCGGACGCGAACCCCGCGTAGCCGCCGCCCAGCAGCCGCTTGACCGCGCCCAGGTCCACGCGCCGGTCCCCGGGCACCACCGCCAGCACGTGCCGCCGCGTCTTCTTGTCCAGCTTCACCATCACCACGATGCACTTGGCCGCCTGCGCCGGATCGTTGCCGCGCATCGCGCTGACCAGATCGGTGCGGCCCTCGGGCTCGTGGTCGATGAGCCGGTAGCGGGCGCCGCCCGCCTCCAGCAGGCCGATCAGCCGGTCGTAGGCCGAACCGCCGCCCCCGCCGGCGGGCGCGGCTGCGTCGCGGTCGTCGGTTCGCGGGTCGGACACGATCCCTCCCATGCAATTAGAGATTTTGCTAAGTACTTAAATACACCGTCGCGCCCGCCGGCGGAGCCGGTTCCCGATCGTCCGTCGCCGGGGCGGGGCCGGGCAGGCGTCGCCATCTATCCGGTCACAGTGGACATAAAGGGCATTGACGTAATTGAGCGCTTACTTAGCATTGGGGGCAGCGACGAGGGAAGGTGACGCGGCGGTGACCACCGAGCGGACCGGTCCGGCGATCGACGACATCGACCTCAGCGACCTGCGGTTCTGGGCGCGCCCGCCGCACGAGCGGGCCGCGGCGTTCGCGGCGCTGCGCGCCCGGCCCGCACCCGTGCGCTACCCCGACCCGCCCGTCCCGTTCACCCGGCGCGGCGACGGCTACTGGGCGCTGGTGCGGCACGCCGACGTCACCGAGGCCAGCCGCAACCCGCAGATCTTCAGCAGCGAGCCCAACGCCACCAGCGTCATCGACTCGCCCGGCCGGCTGAACCGCTACGTCGACTCCATGATCAACATGGACGATCCGCGGCACGCCGAGATCCGCCGCATCGTGTCCCGCGCGTTCACCCCGCGGATGCTGGCCAAGACCGAAGACGACGTGCGCCGCCGCGCCGCCCGCATCGTCGACGACCTCATCGCCTCCGGCCCCGGCGACTTCGTCGCCGACGTCGCCGTCCGGCTGCCGGTCGAGGTCATCTGCGACATGCTCGGCATCCCCGACCGCCACCAGCCGCGCGTCGTGCGGCTCACCGACATCGTGCTGGGCAACACCGACCCCGAGTACACCGGCGTCACCCCCGACATGGGCCGCCTGCGCACCGGCCTGGGCCTGGCCAAGGTCGCCTGGGCCGCCCGCGAACTGCACCGCCTGGCCGCCCGCCTCGGCCGCGAACGCGTCGCCGCGCCGACCGGCGACCTGACCTCCGCGCTGGTCAACGCCGACGTCGACGGCGAACGGCTGTCGGCCCGCGAGTTCGGCACGTTCTTCCTGCTGCTGGTGGTGGCGGGCAACGAGACCACCCGCAACGCCATCGCCCACGGCCTCGCACTGCTCACCGACCACCCCGACCAGCGCGACCTGCTGCTGGACGACTTCGACGCGCACATCGCCGGCGCCGTCGAAGAGATCGTCCGCTACAGCACCCCGGTCATCTGCTTCCGCCGCAACCTCACCCGCGACCACGAGCTGAACGGGCACCGGCTGCGCGCCGGCGACAAGGTCATGCTGTTCTACAACTCCGCCAACCGCGACGAGGTCGTCTTCCCCGACCCCGACCGGTTCGACATCACCCGCTCGCCCAACCCGCACGTCGGGTTCGGCGGCCCCGGACCGCACTACTGCCTGGGCGCCAACCTGGCCCGCCTCGAGATCACCGCCATGTTCCGGGAGCTGTTCACCCGCCTGCCTGACATCCGCGCCGACGGCGAACCCGACCTGCTGCTGTCCAGTTTCATCAACGGCATCAAGCGCCTGCCCTGCACCTTCACCGCCCTCTGACCCGCCCCCGCGGGCCGCTATGCTGGGGTCGGCCCCCGGGGGCGCCCCCCGAGGCAGCGGTGGTGGGGCCCACCGCCCCCGCCCACGAGCGGGGCAACCGCGTCCTTGGCCCGCAAGGACGCCAACGGTCCCTACCGATGCGACCGACACACCGGTAGGAGTCCGCATGCCCGACACCCGGACCGCCACGCGACCCGGCCCGCACACCGACCGGCCCCCCGCACGGCGCCCTGTGCCGTGGGCGACCCTGGCGGCCGTCTCCGCCGGCGGGGCGGCGGGCGCGGTCGCCCGCCACGGCCTCACCGCGGCCTTCCCCCACGCACCCGGCGGCTTCGCCTGGGCGACCTTCGGCGTCAACACCGCCGGATGCCTGCTGATCGGGGTGCTCATGGTCGCCATCACCGAGATCCGGCAGGCGCACCCGCTGGTCCGGCCGTTCCTGGGCGTGGGCGTGCTCGGCGGATTCACCACCTTCTCCGCCTACGCCGTCGACGTCCAGCAGGCCCTGCAGACCGGCGCGCCCCGCACCGCGCTGCTCTACCTGGCCGCCACCCCCGCCGCCGCACTGGCCGCGGTGTTCACCGGAGTGCGCCTGACGCGCACCCTGGCCCGCGCGCTCCCGCGCCGCCGCGGAGAGGCGCGGTGAGCGCCCCCACCGTGCTGCTCGTCGCACTGGGCGCGGCGGTCGGCGCGCCGCTGCGGTACCTGGCCGACCGCTTCGTGCAGGCCCGCCACGACGGCGTCTTCCCCTGGGGCACCTTCACCGTCAACGTCACCGGGTCGGCGCTGCTGGGCTTTCTGGCCGCCCTGCCCGCCGGGCACGCGGCGATGGCCCTGGCCGGCACCGGCCTGTGCGGCGCGCTCACCACCTACTCCACCTTCGGCTACGAGACGCTGCGGCTGGCCGAGGACGGAGCCCGCACCGGCGCGGTGCTCAACGCCGCCGCCTCGATCGCGGCCGGGCTGGGCGCCGCCTCCTGCGGCATGGCCCTCGCCCAGGCCGTTTGACCCCGGCCCCGCCACGGCAGCACACCAGGCGCGGCGGCCCTACGCCGTCGACGGCTGGCGCACCCGGTGGGCCTCGGTGGGGTCGGCCGATAGCATTTGCGGGTGGGCGAAGGGGGAGCACCGGGACTGCCGGTAGCCGCCGACATCGACCCCAGGCGCGCGCACACCGCGCTCAGCCTGCTGGCCGACCGGCGGTGGTGGACACTGGCCGATCTGATCCGCGCGACGGCCGCGCCCAGACGGTCGGTGGAGTCGCTGCTGGCGGCGCTGTCCCTGGAACACGCGGGCGACGGCCGGTTCCGCCTCACCCCCGAGCAGGCCGAACAGATCACCGCCGCCCTGCGCACCGGGCACCGCCCCCTCGAACCCGCCGACCCGGTGGCGCACCTGCTGCCCGAGCACGCCGCCGCGGTGGAACGGATGGACGCGCTCATCAGGCGGGCGCCGCGCGGCCGCCACGTCCTCGACCACGTCGCCGCCACGCCCGACACCGTCGTGCGGCGGGCGCTGCTGCTGGGCGCCCGGTTCTGGCTGCCGGGCACGCGGCTGCTGTGCGTGGGCGACCACGACCTGACCTCGCTGGCCGTCGGCATGATCCACCCCGGGGTGGAGACCACCGTCGTCGACGTCGACGAACGCATTCTGGCCTACATCGACGCGTGCGCCGCCGACCTCGGCGTCAACGTGCGGACCCGCTGGGCCGACCTGCGGCTGGGCCTGCCGCCGTCGGCCGCCGCGCACGCCGACCTGGCCGTCACCGACCCGCCCTACACGCCCGAGGGCGTCGGGCTGTTCGTGGCCCGCGCCCTGGAGGGGCTGCGCGACCACGCCAACGGCCGGGTGCTGCTGGCCTACGGGGCCAGCGACCGCACCCCCGCGCTCGCGTTGAAGGTCCAGAACGCCCTGCGCGACCTCAACCTGGTCACCGAGGCCGTCTACCCCGACTTCAACCGGTACTTCGGCGCCGAGGCCATCGGCTCGGCCGCCGACCTGTACCTGCTGCGCCCCACCGGCAAGAGCCTGCCCGCCGCCACCGCCCGCGCCGAACGGTTCGGCACCGCGATCTACACCCAGGGCCCGCAGGCCGTCGAATCCCGGGCCGCGCTGCGGCTCACCGCCGACGACCTGGCCGACCTGCGGCCCGGCGTGCTGGTGGGGGACTGGCCCAAGCACATCCTTTCGGGCGTGCCCAGGGCCCGGCTGACGACCTGGCTGGCCAAACCGTACGCGGCGGCCGTCCGGCACGCCGCCGTCGCACTGCCCCCGGGACTGGAACCGGCGCTGGTGCGCACGCTGCTGGCCACGCGGGCCGAGCACGTGCGGGTGTTCCTGGCCGAACCGCCGGACGACCTGCCGGACGCCGCCGCGCTGCTGCGCCCGGTGTACGAGCTGACCGCCCGCGGCCCGGTGGTGGACGCGGTGCGCACACCGCCCGGCAGCGGCGACGACACCGCCCGCGTCCTACGCGCGATCATGGACCGGGCGCACGGGAAGATCGCCAACGCCTGGCGCGACCAGCTGACCGCCCTGCACGACGGCCTCACCAAACGGCAGGCGCGCACCGTGGTCGCCGACACCGCGCCGTGGGCCCGCGACGTCACGCCGCTGGAGCTTCCGGCGCACCGCCTGCGCGCGCTGCTCGACGCCGTCCGCGCCTCGCTGCGGGCGGCGCGATCCGTCGCCGCGGCGCCGGCGGCCGGGGTGTAGGCGGCACCGTCCGGTCGGCCCGCTTGCACGTCGGCGGCCGCGGCGCGTCGGCAGGTTCGGACCTGCGCGGCGGGTCACGACGCGTCCAGGGCGGCCAGGTCGAGCGCGGACAGCCGCTCGGGGGTGGCCAGGACGTCCAGCGCGACGATCCGCCCGTCGCGGACGGTGAAGCTCATCACCGAGAACGGGCGGCCGTCGCGCGTCGACACCACCCCGGCCGCCCCGTTCACCAGCGCCGGACGCGCGGACTCGGCCAGCCGCGCGAAGGTGAGCGCCCGCCGGGCCACGGCCGCCGCCCCGCGGATCACGGTCAGCGCACCCGGGCCCGCGGTGTCCGCTCGCAACACCACGTCCGGATCCAGCACCGACAGCAGCGCCTCGAAGTCGCCGCCCCGCGCGGCCGCCACGAACGCCTCGACGACCGCACGCTGGCGGTGCGGGTCCGGATCGGGCGCCGGGGCCGCACCGCGCACCCGGCCGCGCGCCCGGCTGGCCGGCTTGCGCGCCGCGGCCGGGGTGCGGTCCACGATCGGGGCGATGTCCTCGAACGGCACCCCGAACATGTCGTGCAGCACGAACGCCAGCCGCTCGGCGGGCGTCAGCGACTGCAGCACCACCAGCAGCGCCGGCCCCACCGCGTCGGCCACCAGCGCCTGCTGCTCGGGGTCGGGCCCGTCGGCGCGGCTGACGACCGGGTCGGGCAGGCCCCGCTCCACCAGCGGCTCCTCGCGCCGCGCGGTGCGCGACCGCAGCATGGCCAGGCACCCCCGGCCGACGACCGTGGTCAGCCAGCCGCCCAGGTTCGCCACCTCGCCGGCATCCGTGCGGCTCAGCCGCAGCCACGCCTCCTGCACGGCGTCCTCGGCCTCGCTGAGCGAGCCCAGCATGCGGTGGGCGACGGCGTTGAGATGGTCGCGGTGCTCCTCGAAGCGAGCGGCCGGCAGATCACGATCGTCCATCCGTCACCGTTCCTTCACCGGGTCCGTCACCGTTATGACGGATCCCGGCGCGCCGGTGTGACCGAAGGGCGGCGCGTCGCCATGAGGCGATCACGACGGCGATTCGGCCAGACGGCGGCAGGCGTCGCGGTCGTGCGGCAGCCCGACCTGGTCGAACGCCAGCCGGGCGTTGCCGCTCCCGGCGTCCCACAGCTTCTCGTTGGCCACCAGCGCGCGCAGGTAGGCGCGCTGGGCGTCGGTGAGGCGCGCGGGCGGCGCGGGCGGGTCACCGGGGGAGGGGAACGCCGCGGCGAGCAGACGCCCCCAGTCCCAGTCGGCGCACGCCGGGGTGGTGACCGCGGCGATCGCGACGGCGGCCGGCAGCAGCCGCTCGAAGTCGGCGACGCGGCGCAGCACCGCGTCCAGCAGGGCGAACCGCACGTGCGCCCGGATCTGCGGCGGCCGGTCGGTGAACCACCGGTCCGCCTCGGCCGGACGGCGCAGCGCGGTCAGCAGCTCCTCGGTGGCCGCCTCGTCGTCGGCCAGCGTCGGCGCCAGCGCCGCGCACGCCCGCACCGCAGGGTCGGGATCGGCCAGGTGGCCGCGCGGCTTGTCGCCCAGATATCCCAGCGACAGCACCAGCGCGGCCCGCTCGTCCCGGTGGACGGCGCGCCGCGCGGCCTGCTCCACCTTCGCCGCGACCGCGCCGCGGCGGCCGCGCAGCCCCGGCAGCGCCAGCAGGGACGAGGCCGCGTCGACCGCGTTGACCCGCACCCGCGGATCGCCGTCGGTGAACGCGGCCTCGACCGGCGGCAGCAGGGCCGCGGCCGCGGACCGGATGTCCACCACCACCCGCGCCATGATCGCGTCGGTGGCCTTGGCGATCAGGTCCGGGTCGGGCTCGGGGACGTCCTCGTCATCCGCCGAGTCGGCTTCGGGGTCGTCGTCGCAGGTGCAGTCCTCGTCGTAGGCGCAGTCGCAGTCGCCGTCGAGCATCGCGTCCCAGGCCGCCCGGACGGCCCTCTCGTCGACGTCCGCGGGGAAGGCCATCGCGTGCAGTTCGTCGTCGCCGAGCTCGGGCTGCCCCGCCTCGGCGACCCGTCCGAGGAAGTGCAGCAGCGTGGCCCGCAGCGGCGCCTCCCCTTCGGCGATCGGCGCGCCGGTCGCCGGATCGGCCAGCAGCCCGGCCACCACCAGCGCCGCCGGCGCCGTCACCGCCCAGGGCGTGCCCTGGTGGAGCACCGCGCCCCACAGGTGGTCCACCGCGTGACCGCGCGCCGCCGCGTCCTCGCCGGTCAGCGCCCGCAGCTGCGCCGGCGTGTCCGTCGCCGCGCCGTAGGCGTGGAACAGGCGGCTCCAGTCGACGTCCGCGACGGCGTCCCAGCCGATGGTCATGCGCTCGTCATCCCCCAGGTCCTGTCGAGAAGCCCGTGCAAGACCCGGGAGCGTACCAAGATCGCTGCGGGCTCCGTCGGGGCTCGGCGTCCGAGCCAAATCTCTGTACGTCGTACAATGTTTACGTGCGAGCCGAGACCGTGATCCCCTGCCTGCCCTGCCGCGACCTCGACGACCTGCTGCCGTTCTACGAGGCGCTCGGCTTCGAGGTGACCTACCGCCAGCAGCGGCCCAACCCGTACGCGGCCGTCGTCCGGGGCGGCATCGAACTGCATTTCTTCGTCCCCGAGCACGACCCGGGACGGTCCATGGCGACCGTGGTCGTGCTCTCCGCTGACATCGAGGGGCTGCACGCGGCGTTCGCCGCGGGCCTGCGCCGCGCCTACGGCAAGGTCCCGGTGTCGGGAACCCCGCGCATGACCCGCCCGCGGCGCATACAGGGCACCGCGGGCGGGTTCGCCGTGGTCGATCCCGGCGGGAACTGGGTGCGGATCGCTATTGATCGACGCGACCGCACAGCCAACGGTTTAGCCGCTCATCGGGTGCCGGGCCCGTAGGGGGCCCGCGTCGGCACCGTCCCGCCACGCCACCAGCCGAGCCGGGGGAGGAGAGCACGCTCCCGGTGGCGGCGGTCGGCGCACTTGAGGAACCACGCCTCGACCGGCAGCGCCTGCACACCCGGCACGTCGGCGGACAAGCCCGGATATGCGCGGGGTGTGCTCCGCCGAGCAGGACAGTGCCGGCCGCCGCCGCACGGCCGGTCGTTGCAGGGGGCGTCGGCACCGTCCCGTCCACGCCGCCAGCCGGGCGGGGTGGGCGGGAGCACGGCCCCGGCGGCGGTGTCCGGTGCGCCCGGGGCACCGGGCCTCGGCGGTATCGTCCGGTTGGGTTTTGAGACTTCGACGCGGCGTTGGCAGGAGCATGGGACCAGACCCCCGGGGCACGAAACGACTCAGGCCGGTCGATCTGGCGCGCGAGCACGGCCTGTCCACGCAGGCGGTCCGGAACTACGAGGAGGCCGGCATCCTTCCCGCCGCCGGTCGCACGGCCAGCGGCCACCGCATCTACACCCCGCTGCACGCGCTGGCCCTGAGCGCGTTCCTGGCCCTGGTGCCCGGCCACGGCCACCAGACGGCCGCGTCGATCATGCGGGCGGTCAACCGGGGCGCGGTCGAGGAGGCGTTCCGGCTCATCGACGAAAGCCACGCCCGGCTCCTGGACGACCGCCGGACCCTGCAGGCCGTGGAGAACGCCCTTCGCGACCTGGAGACCGGCGCGGCGGCCAGGACGGCCGCGGCGTCCGAGCCCGGCGGCACGCTCATCGGGCCGCTGGCGGGCAGGCTCGGGATCCGGCCCGCGACGCTGCGCAAATGGGAGCGCGCCGGGCTGGTGCGCCCCCGCCGCGACCCGCGGACCGGATACCGCGTCTACGACGAGACCGACGTGCGGGACGCCCGGCTGACCCACCAGCTCAGGCGGGGCGGCTACCTGCTGGAGCAGATCGCCCCGCTGATCGCCCAGGTGCGGGCGGCCGGCGGCCTGGAGCCGCTGGAGGCCGCCCTGCGCGACTGGCGCGCCCGGCTGTCGGCGCGCGGGCGCGCCATGCTGACCGGGGCCGCCCGACTCGAGGCATACCTGCGCGAACGCGGATGACAGCAGGCGGCGCCGGGCGCCGCCTGCAGGCCGGCGGTGCGGAGCTCGGCCCGGCCGGTTCCGCGACCGGTCGAGATCACGCACCGCCGCCGCATCCCCGGCCGGTATCAGCCGGCGGTGTCCGGCCCGCCCGCCACCGATGTCAGCGAGACCTGCCAGAAGTCGGCGTAGCGGCCGCCGCGGCGCAGCAGTTCCTCGTGGGTGCCCTCCTCCACGATCCGGCCGCCGTCCAGGAAGACGATGCGGTCGGCGCGTTGGACGGTGCGCAGCCGATGCGCCACCATCACCACCGTCCGACCCGCCACCAGCCGCTCGATGCCCTCGTGCACGGCCGCCTCGTTCACCGGGTCGAGCGCGGAGGTCACCTCGTCCAGCAGCACGATCGGCGCGTCCTTCAGCAGCGCCCGGGCGATCGAGACGCGCTGGCGCTCACCGCCCGACAGCAGCGCGCCGCCCTCGCCGACGTTCGCCGACCATCCCCCCGGCAGCCGCTCGACCACCTCGTCCAGCCGCGCCGCGGCCGCCGCCGCCCGCACCTCGGCCTCGCCGGCGTCGGGGCGGCCGAGCCGCACGTTCTCCTCGATCGTGCCGTCGAAGAGGTAGACGTCCTGGAAGACGATGGCGACCTGCTCCATCAGCGCCTCGGTGCCGATGGAGCGCACGTCCACGCCGCCCACGCGCACCGCGCCCGCGTCCACGTCGTAAAAGCGCGCCAGCAGCTGCAGCAGTGTGCTCTTGCCCGCGCCCGACGGTCCGACGACGGCGAGCCGCTGCCCCTGCGGCACCGACAGCGACACGTCGTCGAGGACGGTGCGGTCGCCGTGCCGGAAGGTGACCGACTCCAACTCCAGGCCATGGCCCACCGGCCGGACCGGTTCGGGGGCCTCCGGCAGCGGCTCGGTGCGCAGCACCGCATCCAGTCTGGCCAGCTCGGTACGCACGACGCGCAGCTTGCCGCCGAGCTCCGCCAGCGACAGCAGCGGATCGGCGCAGCGGGCCGCCAGCACCAGGACCGCCAGCAGTTCCGCCGCCCCGATGTCCCCGCCGAGCGCGAGATGGGCGCCCAGCACCAGCAGCGCGGTGAACACCGCCTGCACCATGAGCGTCAGGCCCACGACGCCGGGCAGCGCCGACAGCAGGCTGCGGCGGGACGCGCGGTGCAGGCCCCGCAGCGAGTCGTCGAGCAGCCGGAAGCGTTCGATGGTCCGGCCGCCGGCCCGCAGCACCGGCTGCGCCTGCAGATACTCGATGACCCGCGCGGTGGCCTCCCGGTCGCGTTCGGCGCGCTCGGCGTCGGCGGCGGCCATCGAGCGTCCCGCCCAGACGTGGATCGCCGCCACGGCCGGTGCGGCGGCCGCCGCGGCCAGCCCCAGGCGCCAGTCGCAGACGAGCATGACGGCGACGACCGTCAAGGGGGTCACGGCGGCGGAGATGAACGGCGACAGCAGATGCGCTATCACGCTCATCGCCTGCAGGACGCCGCGACCGGCCAGCACCGACACCTCTCCGACGCGGCCCGCGGCGTACCAGCCGAGCGGCAGGCAGGCCAGGTGGTCGCCGAGCCGGTGGTACATGCCCCGCAGCAGGGTCGTGCCGACGCGGAAACCGGACAGGTCGCCGGCGTAGCGCAGCACCGCGTACCCCGCGACCGCGGCGCCGAACGCGACCAGCCAGGGCCGGGCGTCGCCGGGGGTGTCGCCGAACAGGGCCCGCAGCACGGGGACCAGCAGCGCGTAGGACGCCCCCTCGGCCACCGCGGTCACCGTCATCAGCGCCACGGTGCGGCGGACCGGCCCGGCGTACTGGTGCCCCAGCACCCGCAGCAGCATTCGGATCATCGCGTCTCGCCTCCTCGCGGTGCGCCGCCGGCGGGTCCGCTCGCGTCGGCGGCCGCCGGCCAGTGGGATCGCCAGAACGCCGCGAACCTGCCGTCGCGCGCCAGCAGCTCGGCGGGTGCCCCGCGCTCGACGATCGACCCGTTGTCCAGCAGCACGACGGTGTCGGCGGCGGCGACCGTCTCCAGGCGGTGCGCGATGACCAGGATCGTCCGCTCGCCCTTGAGCGTCGCCAGGGCCCGGCGCACCGCCTGCTCGGTGTGCGGGTCGGCGAACGCGGTCGCCTCGTCCAGCACCAGGACGGGCGCGTCGGCGAGCAGTGCGCGGGCGATCGCGATGCGCTGCGCCTCGCCGCCCGACAGCCCGGCCTCCTGGCCGATCACCGTGTCGTATCCGCGCGGCAGCTGCAGGATCCGCTCATGGATGTCCGCCAGCCGGGCGGCGCGGACCACGTCGTCGAGGTCGGCGTGCGGTACCGCCAGCGCGATGTTGTCGGCGACCGACGCGCGCAGCAGGCGGACGTCCTGGAATACGAAGGAGACCATCCGGTACAAATCCCGGGTGGCGACCTCCCGCAGGTCGACGCCGCCGAGCAGCACCGCGCCGCGGGTCGGGTCGAAGAACCGCGGCAGCAGCCGCACCAGCGTGGACTTGCCGCTTCCCGACGGCCCGACCAGCGCGGTGACCGTGCCGGGTTCGAGCACCAGGTCGACGCCGCGCAGCACCTCGCGGCCGGGTTCGTAGCCGAAGCGGACGCCGCGCAGCTCCACCCGGTGCCCCTGCGGCGCGACCGGGTGCGCGGGCTCCGGCAGCGGCGGCACGGCGAGCACGTCCCGGATCCGGCCGACGGCGCGCCGCGCGGCCTGCAGATCGTCGAAGCCGTGGCCCAGGGCCGCCACCGGGGCGGTCAGCCCCAGTCCGAGCAGCAGGAACGGCAGCAGGTCGGCCGGGGCCATGCCCCCGGTGGTGATCAGGACCGCGCCGCCGATGAGCACGACCAGCAGCACGAACGGCGGCGACAGCGCCAGCTGCATGCCCGCGGCGACGGCGGAGACACCGCGCACCCACCGGTAGAACACCGTGACGAAGTCGTCCACGGCCGTGCGGAACCTGCGGTGGGCGCGGTCTGCTCCGCCGAACGCCTTGACCACCGCGATGCCTTCCACGAACTCGACGGCCGCATTCGAGATCCGCCCCAGGGCCTGGTCGAACTCCTGCTGTTCGCGCAGCCGGGCCGGGGTCATCATCAGCGGGACCAGCGCCACCGCCAGCACCACCGGCACCAGCGTGATCAGGGTGAGCCGCCAGTCGACGGTGAACAGGTAGACCAGCGACACCAGCGGCACCACGAACGCCGACACCAGTTCGCTGGGGGAGTGGGCGATGAACGGGTGCACGGCGCTCACGTCCTCGCCCACGACCTTCGCCAGCTCGCCCGTCCGGCGCTGGAGGAACCAGCCGATCGGCACGCGGCCCAGCCGCTCGGCCAGCCGCCGCCGGAACGACAGCTGCACCCGGCCGTCGAGCGCATGCCCCAGACCCGACGATGCGGCCGTGAACAGCAGCCGGACCAGCAGGCCGACCGCACCCGCGAGCACGACCAGCCGGACATGACCGTGGTCGATCGGGCCGGGCGCCAGCAGGGCGCGGCCCAGTTCGACGACCGCCAGCAGCGGCGCCAGCCCCGCGACGGCGCCGATCACCTGCAGGATCATGATGGCGGCGAAACTGCCGGCATACGGCCGCAGCAGCCCTGCCAGGCTCGGTGCCGCCGCGGCCCCGGGGTCCGGTGGCGGTGCGTGCGGCCGCCTCGCCTCGGCGAGGCCGGTGGTGGTCATCGCCCTCCCCTTCCCGTCTTCGTCGGTCTCGTCGCGACCGGGCCCTCGGCCGAGGGCCGTTGTTCCAAGCGGTGCCGCCCGGCGGGCGTGATCGCCCGACGCCGGAGCCGGGCGGGCCCGCCGCGGCCGGCCGGACGGCACGGACCGTGCGTCCGGCCGGGCGGCGGCCCGGCCGGACGCGGACTCCTCACCTGCTCAGGGCGCGGCGCAGCGCCTCGGCGAGCTCGTTGATCTGCCGCTGCGACACCTCCGCGGACAGGACCGCCTGCGATCCGTGGAAGGTGCCGGGCCACTGGTGCAGTTCGACCGAGACGCCCGCCTCCAGCAGGCGCAGCGCGTAGTCGATGCCTTCGTCGCGCAGCGGGTCGAACTCCGCGGTGGCGATGTAGGCGGGCGGCAGGCCGGACAGGTCCGCGGCCCGCGCCGGGGCGGCGTAGGGCGTGGCGGGCTCAGACCCCAGGTAGTGCCGCCAGGTGGTGGCGACCTTGTCGCGGGTCATCCACGGCGTGTCGGTGAAGTTGCGCGCCGACCACGTCTCCTGCCGGTCGTCCAGCTCAGGCTGGTTGAGCAGCTGGAAGCAGATCGGCGGGCCCTGCTCGTCGCGCGCCCGCAGCGCCACCGCCGCCGCCAGGCCCGCGCCGGCGCTGTGCCCGCCGACCGCGATGCGTTCGGGGTCGATGCCCAGCTCGGCCGCGTGCTCGGCCGTCCAGGTCAGCGCGGCGTAGGCGTCGTCGAGGGCGGCCGGGAACCGGTTCTCGGGGGCGCGGCGGTAGTCCACCGAGACCACCACCGTGCCGGCGTTGTTCGCCACCCGGGTGGCCCACGGGTGCTCGGTGTCCAGATCGCCCATGACGAAACCGCCGCCGTGCAGCCAGACGATGGCGCCCTGGGCCTGGTGCGGCCGGTAGATCCGCACCGGCACGTCCGGCTCGGCGGGCACCGTGCGGTCCTCGATCCGCATGTTCGAGGTGTCCGCCGGCGGCGCCGCACCGGCCAGTTCGGCCAGGTTCTTGCGCGCGGTGACCGGGTCGCTCAGGTCGGCCGAGGGGAACAGCGGAACGAATGCTTCCAGTTCGGGATCCATGCCTGCAATCCTTGCCGCCGCCGCACCGAAGATCAGCCGCCACATGTCGGGCATTGCGCCCGGATCGCGCACCGATCGGCGCCTATCCTCGTCGCCATGGAGGCACTGGCCCTACGGCTGTCCCAACTGGATGCGCACGCCGAAGGCGCGATCCGCGTCGTCATGTTCTACGACACCCTGATGCGCCGGCGGGTGGACCTGCCGGCCCTCGCCCGGGCCTCGGCGGTCCTGGCCGAGTGCGTGGCCGGGATCCGGCTCCACGGCACCGGCAAGGTGATCCGCATGTCGCCCGACGGCACGCAGGCCGCCGCGCCGTCGGCGGCGGCGACCATCGCGGCACCGATCACCCTCGACGACGAGGAGATCGGCACGGTGTGGCTGGAACGCCCCGCCCCGCCCGGCGCGCTGGACCAGCTGCTGCTGGACCGGCTCGCCATCGCCGCCGCGGCGGTCGTCGAACGGTACGGACCGGCCCGCACCACCATGGCCGACCCCGCCCTGGTCGAACTGGCGATCAGCACCGACGCCGACGACGCCGCCCGAGCCCGGGCGCTGCGCCTGCTGGGTTTCGCCGCCGACCTGCCGGTACGCGTCGTCGCCGTGCGCTCGCCGGTCCCGCTCGACCGGATCGGCGGCCTGGTCTCCCCGAACCGGCCGGTCAAGGCGGCCCCGCTCGCCGACGTCGGCGTCCTGGTGACCACCGCCCTGGACCCGGCCCGGTTCCCCGCGGACGCCCGCGCCGGCATCGGCGCCGCCGGTCCCCCGCACCGGTCCTGGCAGCAGGCCCGCACCGCCCTCCGCTTCACCACCCCGCGCCAGCCCGTCGTCCTCTACGACGACCTGGGGGCGCTGGCGCTGCTGGCCGAGATACCTTCCGACACCGCACGGGCCAACGCCGACGTCGCCGCGATCAGCCGCATCGCCGCCGACTCCGACGACCTGCAGACCCTGGACGCCTACTGCGCCACCGGCTCCCTGCGCCAGGCCGCCGGCCTCCTGCACCTCCACCACAGCAGCATCGCCCGCCGCCTCGAACAGATCGGCAAGGCCCTCGGCATCGAACTCACCCAACCGGCCGGACTGACACGAGCCAGGCTCGCCCTCACCACATGGCGGCTGCTCAACGGCAACTGAGCAACCCCGCCACCGCCGGCCCGGGCCGGGAGCGGTCTGCAACATCAGGGTCTTTCCGCTGGTAAATGGGTGTCGCCCCCCATGGTGGCCGCCGCGTCGATCGCCCAGGGTGGAAGAGAGCCCAGCAGAGCCCAACTCCTGCTCCGACCCCGCGTCACCGGCGGCCGCATTCGCAACCCGATCCCTGCGGCCGGCCGCCGGTGATGCGACCTGCCCCGGGCCCGAAGGGAAACTCGCGCGATGACGGTGAGCGGCGCCCCGCACGGCACGCCCGGCGGCTGCGAGCCAGACGGCGCGGCCGCCCGGCAGATCCGCAGGACGGCGGCGGCATCGCGCAGACGGCCGTCGTCCCGCAGGGACACCGGCCACCGGGCCGGACCACATGATGGACGATCTACCGGCCCGGCCGTGTGCCCAGGCCCGCCCTCGGGAAAAAGCTGCTGGTCAGAGGCGGGACGCTGCTGCCATCCGCGCCGAGCCGGCCCGTCACCGGACCGGCCCTGCCACCGTCGTCCCCGCCCCGGCCCGCGCCATGATCCGCGGCCCGGCCTCGCCGCCGCGCGGGCACTGGTCGCACCCACCGTGGACAGATCACCGGAACCGACCGACCCAACGGAGGCCGCCGATGCCGCCCCAGCCCCGTGACCACCCGTCCGGCGTGCAGGCGCCGCGTGAACGCCTGCTCGGGCAGCCGCCGCGGCACGGCGCCTATATATACGAGCGGCCGCCCGCCCCGCACGACCACCCCCATCCCACGGCACAACTCGCCCCAGCCGAGCACGACCGGCCGCGCGCCCGGACCGCCCTCGCCGAGCCCTACGCCGTCCGGCCGCGCATCGGCGGCCGTCGCCGGAGCCGCGCCGGGCCCATTGCCTTCCCGGCCGATCCCGCTTCCACCGGCCCGCCGCCGTGCCGAATGCCCGCAATGACACGACTGCGGCGAACAGCAGCGGGGATCAATGCCGGACACGTTCCCATGCGCGTCGAGGACGCCGCTGCGCGTCCCCGGCCACGAGGGGAGGAGGGACCATGACCGGGGGCCTTGCGGCGGGCGGCGCGGCCGTCGGCAGGCAGGCCGCGCAGCCGCCGTCGGACCCGTTCGGCGCGGGCCCGCCGCCGGCCGTGGTCCTCATCGTGGCGGCCCTGGCCGTGGCCGTGATCGCGGTGGCGGCGCTGGTGCGGGTGGTCCCCGGGCACCAGCGTCTGGTGGTCTGGCGGCTGGGCGGCGCTCCGAGGGTGCGGGGGCCTGGACTGGTGCGGGTCCTGCCGGGCATCGACCGGTGGGAACGCGTCTGGCTGCGGATGGCCCCGCTGGAGATGTGGACGCAGGCCCTCACCCGCGACGGGGTGCTCCTGCGGCTGAAGATCATCGCCGTGGTGTCGGTCGTCGACCCGGACCGCTACGCGGCGCGGGCGGCGGAGTCGCCGGGTGCGGCCGGCGCCGCGACCGGCGTCATCGTGGAGAGCCGGGTGCGCCGCTACATCGCCGAGCGGGACCTGACCCGGCTGACCGGGACGATCACCGCCGACGGCGGTTCGGCGGTGCGCGGCCCCGACGACGCCGCGCACCGCTGGGAGCTCGCGCAGTGGGGACTGGCGGTGTCCCTGATACAGATCGTCCAAGCCGACGTCCCGCTGCACAGCCTGCACCACTGGGCCACCCGCGCCGCCTCCGCGGCCGGCGGGCCGGACCGCGCCTGACACCCGTACGGGGGCGGGCATGAGGCACCAGGACACCGAAGACCGTGCCGGAACCGTCGGCGGCCGGGGAGCGGGGCGATGACCCTGCCGCAGCTGTACCTGGCGCTGCTGGTCGGCGGGGCGGTGCTGTTGGCCAGCATCGCCGCCGCCCGCCTGGCGCACCGGGTCGGGCTGCCCAGCCTGCTGCTGTTCCTGGCCGTCGGGGTCGTCGTGGGCGAGGACGGGCTGGGCCTGGACTTCGACAACGCGCAACTGGCCCAGGCGTTGGGGACGACGGCACTGGCCATCATCCTCATCGAAGGCGGCCTGACCACCTCGTGGTCCAACATACGGCGGCTGCTGGCCCCGGCCGGGGTGCTGGCGACCGCGGGTGTGGGCGTCTCGGTGCTGGTCACCGCCACCGGCGCGCACCTGCTGCTGGGCATGGACTGGCAGCTGGCGCTGCTGCTCGGCGCGATCGTGTCGTCCACCGACGCCGCGGCGGTGTTCGCCGTGCTGCGCTCGGTGCCGCTGCCGTCCAAGGTCACCGGCCTGGTGGAGGCCGAGTCGGGGTTCAACGACGCGCCCACCATCATCCTGGTGCTGGTGTTCAGCGGAGCCGCCGCCGACCCGCCCGACCTCGCCCACATCGTGGGCAACGTGCTGTACCAGCTGGCCGTCGGCGCCGTCCTCGGGCTGCTGATCGCGCGTGTCGGGGTCGGCGCGCTGCGGCGCATCGCGCTGCCCGCGACCGGCCTGTATCCGCTGGCCATCGTCGGGTTCGGCATCATCGCGTTCGCCGCCGCCGGCGCCGCGAACGCCAGCGGGATCATCGCCTCCTACCTGGCCGGGCTGGTGATGGGCAACTGCCGGCTGCCGCACCGCGCGGCCACCCGCTCCTTCGCCGAAGGCCTCGGCTGGCTCGCCCAGATCACCCTGTTCGTGATGCTCGGCCTGCTGGTCACCCCCACCCAGCTGCCGTCGGCCATCGGAGCGGCCCTGGCGGTCGGCCTGATCCTGCTGCTGGCCGCACGGCCGATCTCGGTTCTGGCCTGCCTGCTGCCGTTCCGCGTCCCCTGGCGGGAGCAGGCGTTCATCTCCTGGGCCGGGCTGCGCGGCGCCGTGCCCATCGTGCTGGCCACCTTTCCCGTCGTCGCCGGCGTCTCCGGCGCCCGGGACCTGCTGCACATCGTGTTCCTGCTGGTCGTGGTGTTCACCCTCATCCAGGGGCCCAGCCTGGCGCCGGTGGCCCGGCTGCTGGGGGTGACCCGCCCCGACCAGGCCCGCGAACTGCAGGTCGAGGCCGCCCCCCTGGACGTGCTGGGCGCCGAACTGCTGAATTTGACCATCCCGCCCGGCTCCCGGCTGCACGGCGTGGAGATCTGCGAGCTGCGGCTGCCCGCACCGGCCGCGATCAACCTGATCATCCGCGACGGCACCACCCTGGTCCCCAGCCCCACCACCGTGCTGCTGGAGGGAGACCAGCTCCTCATCGTGGCCACCAGCGCCACCCGCGAGGCCACCGAACGCCGCCTGCGCGCCGTCGGCCGCCGCGGCCGCCTGGCCTACTGGCACGGTGAATACGGCGACCCCGACCCCGCACCCGCCCCCGGAAACGAATCCGGTGACGCCCCCAACCCCCCGTCACGTCGGCGGAGATGACCGGCCGCACCGCACCCGCACCCGTCTCGGGCAGCGCGGAAGGTCCGTTGCCGCCCGGATTTCGCGGGCGAAACAGGTTCCGGCCGCAGGTGGAGCCGCGTTGTCCCAACGGTCGGTATTTCGCCCGCGCCCCGTCGATGCTCCTGCCCCACGCAGTGGGGGCGGCGGGCTGACGATGGTGGATGAGGGCCGACGGTGAAAGGTGAGCAGCCCCGCGCGGACCGGGTCCGGCACCGGTACGCCCCGGGAACCGGTGATGTGCGGTTGGTGACGGCATCCTTCCGGACGCACCACTTCGTCCCACACGCGCACGGCGAGTACGCCATCGCGGTCATCAACCGTGGCGTGGAGGCGGTGCGCTACCGGGGCGCGGACGAGCGCGCCGGTGTCGGGGACTTGCTGCTGCTGGATGCTGAGGCCATCCATGCCGGGCGGTCCGCCGCACCGCAGGGATGGGACTACCGGGTCTTCTACGTGCCTCCCGTCTGCTCACCGAGATCGCGGGGCGAAGGCCGACGTTCCCGGTCGCGCCCCCGCGGGACCCGGAGTTGGCCGCCCGCCTGCTCCGGGTGCACCGCATGCTGGCGAACCCGGAACCGCGTCGTTGCCGGCCTGCGAGCAGCTGTACCAGGTGCTGGCGCGGCTGCTGGCCCGGCACGCGTCCCGCGGGCCGACGCAGCCGTCCAAGGCCGCCTGGCCGACCGCGGTACGCCGGATCCAGGAGCATCTGGCCGCCGACATCAGGCGCCCCCCGAGCCTGGCCGAATTGGCGGAGACGGTCGGGATGTCGCGTTTCAAGCTGCTTCGCGTGTTCCGCTCCGTGACCGGGGTGACCCCGCACGGGTACCTGCCGGCGCTGCGGCTGCGGCATGCCCAGCAGCTGCTGACCGCAGGCCACAGCGTCGCCCGGGCGGCCGCCGACAGCGGCTTCTACGACCAGGCCCACCTGCACCGCCACTTCCGCCGGACGTTCGCCGCACCGCCCGGGCGGTTCGCCCGTACCGGGCGGGCGTGCAACGACGTACAAGAACACCTCGCCGACGAGCCGTAACGTGCGCAGGGTGACCAAGGAGACTGCCGCAGAGCCGGTCCCCGGCGACGAGCACACCCGACCGCATCTCACCCGCGCCGCCCTGCCGACCATCGACATGCAGGCCGACTTCGTGTCCGGCCCGCACGCGGTGCCCGGCACCGAGCAGATCGCGCCGGCGGTGGCCAGGCTGGTACGCGCGTTCCGGGACGCCGGACGGCCCATCGTGCACATCCTCCGGCTCTACCTGCCCGACGGAAGCAACGCCGACAGCTGCCGCCGCTCGCTCATCGCCTCCGGAACCCGCCTGGTCGCCCCGCACTCGCCGGGCTCCCGCCCGGCCGACGGCCTGACCCCGGCGGACGCCGCGCCCCTCGACCCCGACCGGCTGCTGTCGGGCGCGGCGCAACGGCTCGCCGACGGCGAGCACGCCATCTCGGGTTTCGGCGAGCACGCCGGGCGGAGATGACCGGGATCGCCGCCTGGCGCCTGACCGTCCCCACGATCGAACGGCTCCTTCGCGCCGAGGGCGAGGCGGCCGCGTAAGGGGCCGCACAGTGCGCGGCGGCCTGCTGCCGGAGTCCCCGCAGGCTCCGCCAGCCACCACCAGTCGACCGCATAGAGCTGCGCGGGTGCCACCCACTCGAGCGGTGGCGCACCGGCCCGTCCAGGACCCGGCCGTATGCCGCACGGGCGCGGCTTCCCGGATCGGGGAGCTATGCCTACCGCCCTGGTGGAGTCAGACCCACTGACGCGTGGTGGCCGCGTTCCTAGGTTGAGGGCAACCCGACTAAGAGGAGCCCTGATGACCGAGCGGACCGGAAGGCCCGAGCACACCAGAAGGAACGTCTTGCGGGGCGGCCTGGCTGCGACGGCGGCGGGCATCGCCGTCCCGGCCATGGGAGCCGTCCCCGCCGCAGCGGACTCCGGCGAGGCCGGCTGCCCGCCCCCGCCCGGCCCCGCCAAGATCGGCCGCAACGACCCCCGCCACCGGTCACTGGCGTCCCGCGGCTACAACCGGCGGTTCGCGGGGCGGCCCGAACACGTGTGGGTGGTCGGCACGACCGAGCACGTCGTCCGCGCCGTCCAGGAGGCGGTCGACGGCGGCAAGAGGGTCACCGTCCGCAGCGGCGGCCACTGCTTCGAGGACTTCGCCGCCGACCCCGCCGTGCAGGTCGTCATCGACACCTCCGCCATGAACGCCGTCTACTACGACCCGGCCCGCCGCGCGTTCGCCGTGGAGGCGGGCGCCCCGCTGGGCGAGGTGTACCGCAGGCTCTACCTGGGCTGGGGCGTGACGATCCCCGCCGGATGGTGCCCCGACGTGGGCGCCGGCGGGCACGTCCTGGGCGGCGGCTACGGCCCGCTGGCGCGGGTGATGGGACTGGTCGTCGACCACCTCCACGCGGTCGAGGTCGTCGTGGTGGACCGGGCGGGCCGGGCCCGCAGCGTCGTCGCCACCCGCGAGGCCACGGACCCCAACCGGGACCTGTGGTGGGCGCACACCGGCGGCGGAGGCGGAAACTTCGGCATCGTCACCCGCTACTGGTTCCGCACGCCCGGCGCGCGCGGCGACGACCCTTCCCGGCTGCTGCCCGCGCCGCCGTCGTCCGTGCTGAGCTTCACCATCACCTGGGATTGGAACAAGTTCGACAAGGCATCCTTCGCCCGCCTGGTACGCAACTACGGCGAATGGGCCGAGCGCAACAGCGCCCCGGACTCCCCGTCCACCCGGCTCTACAGCGAGTTCCAGCTCAACCGCCGGGCGGCCGGGACGATCGGCATGATCGGCCAGGTGGCCGCCGCGTCCGGCGCCGAACGGCTGCTGGAGGACCATCTGGCCGCCATCAACCGCGGCGTCCCGGTCACCCCGGTCCGCCAGGTGAGGGACGAGCCGTGGCTGGCCGCCGCCCTGGCCGGACCGCCGGGCGAACCCGGCCCCTACTGGCGGCTGAAGGCCAAGTCGGCGTACCTGCGCCGCCGCCTGAGCGACCGGCAGACCGACGTCCTGTACCACCACCTGACCCGGACCGACTACGACTACCCGGGCGGACTGGTCAACCTGTGCACCTTCGGCGGCCGGGTCAACACCGTCGCCCCGGACGCGACCGCGACGCCGCACCGCGACACCGTCATCAAGATGCTCCTGATCAACGGGTGGGAGGCCGCCGCCGACGACCACCGGCACATCACCTGGCTGCGGGAGCTGTACCGCGACCTGTACGCCGACACCGGCGGCGTCCCGGCGCCCGCCGACGGCGCGTTCATCAACTACCCCGACGCCGACCTGGCCGACCCCGCCTGGAACAAGGGAGCGCCCTGGCACACCCTCTACTACGGGGACAACTACGCCCGGCTCCAGCAGATCAAGGCCAAGTGGGACCCGCGCAACGTCTTCCGCCACACCCTCTCGGTGCGGCCCGCCTGACCGCCGATGTGCGGCAGGTAGAACCGCCGGCCCCACAACGACGGTCCGGCCATGACACCGACCTGCCGCACCTCTGCGGGTCTCTCACACACCGGTCGCGTGCCAGGGCCTGTTTCGAAGTCATCCGTCCATGGCGGCGATGTCGACGGCGGCAGGGCAGCGGACGGCACACCGGCCGAATCCGGTAGCCGGTGCCCAGGGGCCTTCGAGCCGGTCGATGCCGCACCCGCCGCACGGCGCCCGCGGTGGTCGCCCGGCTCGACCGGGCGGGCCTCACCGCGTCCGGCGCGCGACACACGACGCCCATCACACCTCGAAACAGGCCCTGGCCGGGGGAGCCGGCGTCAACAGTGAAGTTCAGCCCTGAGCCACTGTCCGTCGGACGAACGTCGGCGGCAGCCATCAGGGGCGTGACACCGCCCGACCGGCGCACGGCTCTCCTGGTCTCGCTCCCGGGTTGATGCAGTGACCTGTGCAGGTCAGCGCATCAACCCGGGAGCGAGGAACGACCACGCGGTCTTCCGACCATGTCGGCACCGCCGCCATTCGACTCATCATCGTGTGCCCGGACCACGACCCGACCCGGTCACCAGACGGCGTGCACGGCCTGTGACCAGCACGGACGCTCTCCCCTGCCGCTATCGCGAACCGCCGCCCGCCAGGATCGTCGCCCCCGGCACACCCGGACCGCCGCCCAACAATGAAGTCCGGTTGCGAACCTTTTCGAGCAGGCCGCGCAGCATGCCTCCACACTGCTGGTGGTGACCGTCAGCCCGCCTCCGACGGCACACCGCCCCTCGCGGCCGCCTGCGCCGGCGGTGCGCGCGGCCGCCACCACGCGGCCTGAACGGGGAGCGGGCCACGCACCACCCGGCCGCCGTCACCCACCTGTCCGACCCCACCACGCGACGATCGACCGACCTGCACCTCGGCAGGCCGAGGCCGCCGGGGCCGGACACTGTCCGCCTCCGGCGGCCTCGGTCACCCGATGGGTGAGGTCAGGGCCAGTATTGGATCGGGCTGTCGGCGTAGAAGTGGAACTGGTTGCTGCAGGTGTAGATGTTCACCCGCGTGTACGCGGAACCCTTCGAGGGCGGCAGTGTGTCGGTGCGGTTGACGATCGGACCGTGGCGGCCGAGCCCCGTGAGCCACTGGAGTCCCGAACTGGCGGCGACCCGGCCGTTCTTGATGATGGTGAGCTCGTACTTGCACCAGCTGGCGTCGGGCGGCTCGAGCATGTAGAAGTCGGCGATGAGCCGGTTCGGGCTGCCGGCGAAGCTGATGCACGATCGGACCGCGCTGGTGTTCTTGCAGCCGCCTCCGGATGCGGCCTGGGCCGGTCCTGCCATCGGCACCGTCACGGCGGCGAGGGCGGCGGCCGCCACGCCGAGCCGGAGCATGCGCTGCGGGAGGTTCCGTCCGCCGGCAGGAACCGGTGCATGACCCGAGTGACGCTGGTTGTTCACAGCAATTCAGCCTCCTTGAGGAAGAGGGGTGTTATGTCGGCCCCTTACGGTTCGCACCCTCGCAGCACTCAGAAGCCATCTGACCTGGCGCGAGGCGGCTTCGGGCTCAGCAGAGCAGACGATCTTGAGCTTGCGCTGCGCCTCCAGATTGCAAGAATGGCGTTAGAGCTGTCGTTCTCATACAGCGCCAATTCCTTGTTCCTGCACGCCAACCGGGCGATCTGGCAGGCTTACCGAGGTTTTTGGTTCCGCGGGTAGAGACATGGGACTTTTCGGTATCGCGTATGCCTCGCCAGGGACGAAGCCGATAACCGGGAAGAATCCAGCTCATCGCTGACCCGGCCGAGGCGCGGCGGAAGTGTGCGGCCGAACCGCACGGACAGGTCCGCTGCTGGGGGCCGAGGCCGCTAGGACGCCGCACGGCGGGCCGGGGGGGAGCAGGCGGAGATCGTCGATGACGAGCTGTACAGCAAGGGCGGCGGTGAAGTACTCCAAGCAGTGGCCGGCACTGCGGATCGTGCCCCTTCTTGCCGCCGTCGGCGCCTCCTGCACGGCACGCCGGCCACTCGCCGCCACCCGGCGCACCGCGAACTGGCCGCCGGGCCGACACCGTCGTCAGCGGCCCGCACTCGGTGACCGGACCCGCGACCGCCGTCGCCCTCCTCGCCCCAGGCCTCGCCGACCGGGCGCGCTGCCACCGCGAAGGCCGGCAGACGCCACATGCTTGTTCGTGCCGGCTACCCGTACGCGTCCGGCCACGAAACCGCCCGTTGCCGATTGAGAGCCTGCGCGCTGGAAGCGGCGGCGATGCGGCTTCATCCGGCCATCGCCCAGCGTCGGTGACGCCCTGGCCGAGCGGGTGCGTGCCGTGTTGGAGCGGGGCGCTGAGGACCACGACTTCAAGGCCGACCTGCGGATTCCGCAGCGTATGCGGCAGATGGCCGCGCGAGTGTGCGGGGGTGCGGCTGTCGCGGACCTCGGTGCGGCGGCAGTTCGCCGTCCGTCCTGGCCGGAGCCGACAGCGCCCGTATCGCAGAGCGATTGAGCCTGGCGGGTCATGACGGCGCAGCGGCCTTCGGCCGGGCCGTGCGATGAGCGCACATCAGAGCGTTCCCGCAGATCACCAAGTCGGTAGCTCAAGGGTGTCGACTCGAAAGACGCGTCAGCGTGCGTGATCGGACAGTCACATGATCTTCACGGGCGCGGCTGCTCTGCTCGCCCTTCGCTGCCGTTTCGATCATCAGCCACGCTTTTCAGGCACAGCTGAAAGGCGTTGCGCGGCGCCAGGCGTCCAGCAAAGCTCACAATGGTCCAGTCGCACAGCGGCTGCAGCCGCGTATGCGTCGGTCCATGTCCGACACCCAAAGCTGCCCTACGCCCCCATAGGAGACGGCCCCGGCCGTGTGGTCGGGCGTCACCGTCCCAAGGGGCTCCGCCACCCCGCGGGAAGCAGTCGATGTACCAAACGCTCACCCTGAACGACCTGCCGGCGCGCGATCGCTTCGCATTGTGGCGGGAGACCGTGGCGTCGGCGGTCGCCCCCGTCCCGTACGACATCCGCAGCGATCACGCCGACGACTTCGACGCGACGATGCACGTGCTGAATCTCGGCGCGGTTCAGATCTCCAGGCATGTCCAGTCGCCGATTCACGTGCGTCGGACGGCGAAGCTGATCCGGCAGTCCGGCGCCGAGCACTACCACCTCACACTGGTCCGCCGAGGAACGACCAGCGCCACCCAGGCGGGCCGGGACACCGCGGTCGGACCGGGCGATCTGATGCTGCACGACACCTGGCGGCCTTTCCACGGCACCCACACCGGCTACCGCAGAGTCGACGGCGTCCAGGTCATGGTCGCCAGGGAGCTGGTCCCACTGCCCCCGGACCAGGTCGGCCGACTGTGCGCCGTCCGCCTGCCCGGGCGAGAGGGGGTCGGTGCTCTGCTGGTGCAGTTCCTCAACCAGGTCACGCGCAATGCCGGCACCTACCGACCGGCGGATGCCGCCCGGCTCGGCGGCGTCTGCATCGACCTGCTCACCGCCGTGCTCGCCCGCCATCTCGAAACCGAACACGCCGTACCCCACGACAGCCGCAAACGCACTCTGCTGCTGCGGATCCACGCCTTCATCGAAAGGTCCCTGGGGGACCCCGAACTGTCTCCGGGTTTGATCGCCGCCGCTCATCACATCTCCCTGCGGTCCCTGCACCGGCTGTTCGCCGATCAGGGCACCACTGTCGCGGACTGGATCCGTACCCGACGTCTGGAGCAGTGCCGCCGCGAGCTGGCCAGCGTCGACCACCGGCATCTCGCGATCCACACCATCGCCGCACGCTGGGGCTACCCGCACCCGGGCAACTTCACCCGCGCCTTCCACACCGCCTACGGCCTCACCCCCAGCGAATACCGACGAAAGCAAGAAGCGCACTCCGCCATCCCATCCACGTGATGAAGGCGAAAACGGCTCACGCGGTAGCGCGCTGAAAGCGGGGCGTTCGAGAGCCCGTTTTCTTCCTTTACGTACTTCTCCAGGTCCAGCCGACACCGAAGGTGCGAACACCCGCGCTTTGCGCCAGGTCAGGGCTCCACGTCCCCGATGGGCAGGCACTCATAGAGCCGGGTGGCTGAGGCGGGCGCCGGTATGGCGAGTCGGTGCCCGCCCGGCAGCACCGGGTAGGCAGGCTGGTTCATTCGGGCAACGCCGTGTTGAGCGCCGGGGCGTAAAGAAGCCGACCGGCGAGCTTGCGCAGGTGGCCGACAAGCGCGGAGTCTGCCGAAGACAGTCAACGCGGCGCTAGACCGCCCGGACGAGGCAGTGCGGGGCGCCCGGCAACTCCGAATCGTCTGCGTCGAGTCGGGGGGGCGATGGACCGGCACGCAGGCACTACACCGACGAGTGACGCGACGCGCTGGAGACTTCGGGCGGGCCCGCCGATCGCTCGAAGGTGCCGATAAAGTGTGTGAGCCTTCCCTGGGGAGAGCGTGTCGATGCGCAGTTCCCTTGATTCCCGCCGACGGGCTCGGTCTACCGGGTCCGGCCCCGGGCACCGCTTGCCGGGTTACGTGCAGCTCGCTGCAGCCTCAAGACGTCAGCGGCGAACTTCTCCAGGCGCCGGCCGGACTGCGGCGATCCCGGCAGACCTTTCACATCATCACCTGCCGCCGAGCTCACGGACGTCGTGAACCGCCAGTCGGTGTCGCTGTCGGCTTCCGAGGCGGCCGTGCGGCTCAGGGGGCGTGGTTCGGCCACCCGATGTCGTGAAGGATCCGGCACAAGCCCTTGATGTCGCCGCTGTACCGCTTTCCGTCGTGGAACAGGGCCGGGACGCCGTCATCCACCACCAGCAGGCGGACCAACGTGCTCTCACGCGTGGCGGTGCGACGCCATGCCCCGAACACCCGTTTCGCCACACCTTTGCGCGTGCTGTAACAGCGCTTCACTTTGATGACGTATCCGAGGGTGGCCTCGCCGGAGGCGACGTCCCAGCCTTCGGTGAAGGACTGCGCCTCGAACCGGTAGAGGATGCCGTTCTCGCCCGGCCACGGCCGCAGCTCTTGCGCGGGCGCGTACAGATCGTGGTCGATGGCCACGAAATACCTTTCGACGCGCGCCAGGCGGCGCTGCCGGCTGTTCAGTTCCGCGATGGCCAGAGCCAGGTCTCGGGCAGCCGCGGTCAGGACCTTCACTGTCAGGCTCCGCTCGCGGGACATGCCTCTCCTCTGCCGGCCGCCAACGTCAACGCGACTGTAGACCCCGGTGCCGGGGCCCCGCGACTGCCGGCATGCGTGCGGGCGGGCGTGTCGACCTGCAGCGGCGGCCGGGTCATGGTGAGGGGGAGACGGACGGCCCACTCGCCGCCCCCGGCTCAAGTGTCACGGGGACGTTCCTCGCGTCGCAGCTCGGCGGCGACCGCGCGTTCGCGCTGGGCGGTGGCCTCCGCCCGTGCGAAGTCGCGTTCACGGGTGAGCTGGTCGTTGCGTGCCTGCTCGGCGCGCAGTTCCGCACGCGCGGTGGCCAGGTCCTCCCGCGCCCGGTCGAGCAGTGCGCGCAGCTCGGCGACCTCGGCGCGCAGAGCGTCGGCCTGCTCGCGCGCGTGCTGGGCGGCCGCCGCGGACTGCTGGGCCTGTGCCCGGGCCGCGTCGCGTCCGGCGATGGCCTCGACCCGCTGCGCCTCGGCTTGGCGGGCGTGCTGTTCGGCACGTTCGCGGGCCTCTTCGGCCGCCTCGGCCCGGGCGAGCGCGGCGGCGCGTTCCCGCTCGGCGCGCACCTGCGAGTCACGCGCCTGCTGCGCGGTGTCGCGTGCCTTCGCCGCGTCGTCGGCGGCGGCCTCGGCCGCGCGACGGGCCTGCTCGGCCTGCCGCAGCGCCTCCCGTTTCTCGGCGCGGTCGCGGTCCGCTCGGGCACGTGCCTTGTCGGCCTCGGCTCTGGCTTCCGCGGCCTCGGCCAGCGCGGCTTCGCTGACGCGTTGCGCCTCCTCCTGCGCCGCCTTGACCGCCGCCTCGGCCTCCGCACGCGTCCGCTCCGCCGCTTCGACGGCCTCGTCGCGCTCCTGTTCGGCCTGCTGTGCGCGTTCGCGGGCGGCTCGGGCCCGCTCCTGGGCCTTCTCCGCCAGCTTCTCTGCCCGGACGGCCCGGTCTTCGGCGTCCTGCCGTTCCGCCAACGCCGCCGCCACCGTGGCCTCGGCCTCGGCCCTGACCGCACTGATCCGCGCCTCGACGCCCCGGGGCGACAGTTCCGCATCGAGTGCTTGAGCCAGGGGAGCCAGGGCCGCCGCCAAGCCCTGTTCCATGCGCTCGTAGAGATCCTCCGCCCGGGCGAGCGCTCCCTCCAGGCCCGGTGTCGCGCGCCTCAGCTCCCGCTCCCGCTTGGCCCGAGTCTGGCAGTCGCTGTCCATGCAGTACTCGCGGGGACGCCCCCGCCCACCCCTCTGCGGCACGGGCCGCCCGCAGTACCGGCACGGCCGCTCCTGCGCTGTCACCTCGCTCACGACCCCATCCTACATTTTTTGATTTTCTGTTTCCAGAAAACAACAACCGACGGAAAACCGCAGCACCTAACTGACGACAATGTCCGTTGACGGAAGTCAGCCTTGGCCGGTGCCAGGGGCGCGGTCCTAGCCGTGCGGCGGGTCGACGGGCTGGTGTGGCCTGTGCGCCCCGCGGCGGGAACGACGCCGGAGTCCGCGGACACGTCGTCGCGTGCCTTCGCCGCCTCGCTGGCGGTCGGTCGCACGACGGGCTTGCTCGGCTTGCCAGCGCCTCCCGTTTCTCGGCGCGGTCCACCGCGCAGCAGGCACGTGACTCACAGGTGCACGCCGGGCAACACGCCTGCAGAGAGCATGAACCGAGAGCGGCAAAGCGCGAACCGCGTGGTCAAAGTGTGTCGGCCTCGTGCGGCGGCACCGAGGTGATCTCGGTTGACCGGTGACAGGCGAGCCCGGCGCGCCTCAGGGGACTCGCGTCACGGGTGGGGGTCAGCAACCGTGTCAGCGGGCCGGAGGCGGCGGTGAGGGCGGCCCACGTGCCCTCTTCGACGATCTCGCCGTTCTCCAGGACGGCGATGTGCTGCGCGCGGCGGATGGTGGCCGGGCGGTGCGCGATGACGATCGTGGTGGTGGCGGTTTCGGCGAGAAGGCGGGCGAGTTCGGCGTCGCCGACCGTGTCGACGTGGGCGGTGGCCTCGTCGAGGATCAGCACCCTGGGACGGGCGAGCAGGGCCCGGGCGAGGGCGACGCGGGCGCGTTGTCCGCCGGAGAGGGTCGCGCCGCGTTCTCCGACGATGCTGTCCAGGCCGTCGGGGAGGGCGGCGGCGATCCGGTCCACGCCGCACCGTTCGATGACCTGGTGGAACACGACGTCGTCCGCGTCAGGCGCGGCCAGGCGCAGGTTGTCGCGGAGCGTGCCGTGGAACAGGGCCGCGTCCTGGCCGACGAGCGCGACCGCGGAACGCAGGTCGTCATCGGCCAGATCGCGCAGGTCGACGGCCGTGTCGGCGGCGATGAGCTGCACCGTGCCTTGGGCGGGGTCCCAGAAGCGGGCCATCAGGTGCGCCACGGTGGTCTTGCCCGCGCCGGAGGCTCCGACCAGGGCGATCATGCGGCCCGCAGGGACGGTGAGGTTCAGGCCCCGCAGCACAGGGGTGCCGCCGTAGGAGAAGTGGACGTCGCACAGGCGGACACCGAGCGGCCCGTCGGGGAGCGGGACCGGCCGCGCAGGGGGCGGCGCGGTCGGCGCGGCGGTGGTCGCGGCCTTCACCCGCGCCGCGGAGGCCCGCAGGCTGCCGGCTTGGCGCAGGGCGTCGGCGGAGGCGGCCACCGGGGCCAGGATGGAGAGCGCCAGGGCCAGCGCGGCCGGGGCCCAGGCGGCGTTCTCCGCGACGACGGCGACCACGGCGATCAGGGCCAGCACCACCAGGGCGTCCTGGACGGCGGTGAAGGCGCCGTCGTGCCGGGCCTCGGCGCGCTGGGCCAGGGCGAGCCTGCGGCCGACGTCGAGGAGCTGCCGGCGGCGGCGGTCGAGGGCGTTGCGGGCGAGCAGTTCCCGCATGCCGTCCACGGTGTCGACGGCGTCGGCCGACAGACGTGCCGTGGCCGCGCGCACCTGCTGTCCGCGGGCGGTGCGGCCGCGGTCGCCCAGCAGCGGATGCGCGAGCAAAGCGGCGGCCGCGGGCAGGACGGCGAGCGCCAGCCGTGGGTCGAGCACGCCGAGCACGGCGGTGCCGCAGGCGAACACCAGCCCGGACGCCAGCAGTTGGGCGGTGGTGTGCGCGTAGAAGAACTCCAGGGTCTCGATGTCGTTCATCGCGGTCGCCGCCAGGTCGCCGCTGCGTCGTCCGGCGATGCGGGCGGGGGCGCTGCGGGCGAGGCCGTCGTAGATGCGCACGCGCAGCTCGGCGAGCACCCGGTAGGCCAGGTCGTGCGACAGGTCCATCTGCCGCCAGGTGGCGAGCGAGCGCAGCAAAACCAGGCCGATGAAACCGCAGATGGCGGCGGGGCCGGGGGCGGCTTTGTCGATGACGGCCCGTGCGACGATGTGCGCCAGCCAGGTGATCAGGACGACGAGCGCGACCTGGTCGACCAGGCAGGCGGCGATCGTGCGGGCGACCATGCGGCGGTGCGGCCGCAGCGCCGGGAGCAGGCCGCGCAGGGCGTGCGAACGGTGGTTCACCGGGCCGCTCCACGGCTCAGGTCCGCGGTGGCCAGCGCGGCGTAGGTGCCGCCCGCGCCGACGAGGGTCCGGTGGTCGCCGATGTCGTCGACGCGGCCGCGGTCCAGGACCACGATCCGGTCGGCGTGCCGGACGGCGGCCAGCCGGTGCGCGACGATCAGGCAGGTGCGTCCCCGTGCGGCGCGGCGCAGCGCCTCGGTGATCTGGTGTTCGCGCCGCTCGTCGACGGCGCTGGTGGCTTCGTCCAGCACCAGGATCGGGGCGTCGCACAGCAGGGCGCGGGCCAGGGCCAGGCGCTGCCGCTGGCCCCCCGACAGGGTGGCGCCGCGTTCGCCCAGGACGGTCGCGTACCCGTCGGGGAGCGCGGCGATCTCGTCGTGGATGCCCGCGTCGCGGCAGGCGGCGACGAGCCGCCGGTCGGTGGCGTCGGGGTCGGCCAGCCGCAGGTTGTCGGCGATGGAGGCGGCGAACAGGTAGACGTCCTGGGAGACCACGGCGATGGAGCGGCGCAGCGCCGTCAGCGACAGTTCGCGGATGTCGACGCCGTCGAGCAGCACGGCTCCGGCGTCGGGGTCGTGGTGGCGTTGCAGGAGCGCCAGCAGGGTGGACTTGCCCGCCCCCGACGGGCCCACCAGGGCGGTGGTGCGGCCGGCGGGGCATTGGAAGCCGACGCCGTCGAGCGCGGGGCGGTCGCTGCCCGGGTAGGCGAAGCGGACGCCGGTGAACGTCACCGCGGGCGGCGACGGCCATGACGGGGCGAGCGTGCCGGTGTCGGCCACGGCGGGCCGGGCGGTGCGCAGCGCCGCGATGCCGTCGGCGGCGGAGACGCCGACGTGACCGGCGTGCCATTCCCTGGACAGGTCGCGCAGCGGCCGGAAGCATTCGGAGGCGAGCATCAGCAGCAGGTAGGACTCGGCGCCCGTCGCGCGGCCGGCGGCGGCCGACGCGCAGGCCAGCAGCACCGCGGCGAGGGTGCCGGCCTGGATGGCCAGGTCGGTCAGCGCGGTGTCCACCAGAGAGACGCGCAGTTTGGCGACGGTGGCCCGGTGCAGCAGCCGCGACCGCTCTTGCAGGGCTCGGCGCCTGCGCCGGACGGCTCCGGCCGCGCGCAGGGCGGGCATCTGCTGGAGCGCCTCCAGGTAGTCGGCGGCCAGGCCCTCGTAGGTGTCCCAGTGTTCCCGTCCGCGCGCCGCCAGCGCCCGGTCCCACAGCCGCGGGGCCAGCAGCGCCAGGACGACCGCCGCGGCCAGGACCGCCGCCGCCCACGCGTGGACGGTGGCGATCCACACCAGGAGCGCGGGGGTGACCAGGCACACCACCGCCAATTGCGGCAGGTAGCGCGACAGGTAGGTGTTGACGCCCTCGACTCCGTCGACGACGGTCGCGCGCAGCGCCCCGGTCCGGGCTGCGGTGGTGTGCGCGGGGCCGAGCCGGCCGAGTCGGACCAGCAGCTCGTCGCGCAGGAGCGTGCGGATCCGCGCGCCGGCGTCGGCGGCGGCCGTCCGCTGCCGCCAGGTGAGGAACGCGCGCAGGAACAGCACCGCGGCCACCGCGCCCAGCAGGGCCGGCAGCCGGTCGGTGCGGTGGCGGGCGATGTCGGCCAGCGTGACGGCGAGCAGCGCGGCCTGCCCGGCGTGGGCGGCGGTGACCGCGGTGAGCAGGGCGGTGGCGCGCAGCAGCGGGCCCGGTGCGGTGCGGACCGCACGCAGCAGCTCGGGGTGAAGCATCATCGGTGGTCGCTCCAGGAGTGGGAGGGGCGGGACGCCGCGGCGAGGCCGTGCACGATCCATCGCCGTCCGGCCGGGCCGCCGAGGGCGGCGCCCAGGTCGGCGGCCTGCCAGGAGCCCACCGGCCGGGTGCGCAGGCCCCGCGCGGTCGCGGTGAGCTCGGCGCAGGCGGCGGCGTAGCCGGCGGCCAGATGTTCGGCGCGTATCCGCGCGGCGGGAGCCGCGTCCGGAAGCCCTTCGGCCAGCAGGACGGCTCCGGCCGTCGCGAGCCAGGTCTGCCGGGCCGCCCATACGGCCAGCGTCGGCCGTGCCTCCCCGGTGGCGATGCGGCGCGGCGTCTCCGGCTGGGACGGGTCGGCGGTGACCAGGCCCGGCTGCGGACCGCCCACGGCGGCGCACCAGGAGGGGCCGTACGGGGCGGCATCGCGGGCCGCGGCGAGCACGGCGGCGAGGTCGCCCGGCCGGGGCTCGCCGTCCAGGGGCGGCGGGGCGCTGCGGCGGTTGGTGATGGCCCAGGCCAGGGACGGTTCCTGTCCGGTGAACGGGGCCTTGGCGCGCCACCAGGTGGCGGGGGCCGCGGTTCGGCACAGCGCGTCCAGGACCACTCCCGCTCGGGCCCCGGCGGGGCTGGGCGCGGGCCCTGCGGCCGGTGGGGCCGCGTCCGGCTCGGTGCCCCAGGCGGTGAGCGGGCAGGGGAGGGGTTCGGCGGGTGCGCGGGCCGTGACGTGGACGGCGGCCAGCGGATGCTCCGGCGTGGTGCCGGGCCATACGCTGCTCCACCGGCCGGGCGCGGGCAGTCCGGCGGCGGCCGTGAGGGTGTCGGCTGCGGCGTCCAGGGTCAGGCGGGCGTGGTGGCCGTGTGCCAGGGCCGCCATGGCCAGGGCGGCCGCCGCGTGCCCGGTGTCCAAAAGCAGCAGCGGCCAGGCGCGGTGGCCGTAGTGGGAGGCGGTGCGCTGTGCGGTCACGGTGAGCACGACGACCGTTCCGGCAGGGGCTTGGGACGGTGCGGGGCCGCGTCGGCGGGCCCGGTGTTCCAGCGGGTCGTAGGCGTAACGCCCCGGGGGCAGTGAGCACCCCGGGCCGACCAGCAGGTGGGCGTTGACCGGGTGCAGCCCGCCGGCGGAGGCCACGGGACGCAGCCGCGTCGATCGCGGGCCGCCGGGGCGCAGCGGTCGCGCCGCCAGGGAGAACGCCAGCAGGCGGCCCAGGTCCAGGGGGCCGTCCCCGGGAGCGAGGTCGACGGGGGTGCCGGTCCAGCGCTGCCGCGCCGGGCCCGCGGGGGTGTCCGGGCCGACCGGCCGGGTGGAGCGGGCCTCGGCGAGCGCCTCGGCGACCAGGCGGTCGGCGGCGGGTGCGACGGTCATGGTCGGCGGCACCTCACATGTGCGGGGGAGGGGCGAGGGTGAAGTCGCCGGGGCCGGTGGGGGCGGTGGTGCGCCATCCGCGGGCGAGCGCCGCCTGCCCGAAGCGCGGGCAGCCGTAGTAGGCGAACGCGGCGGGGGCGTTGGGCACCAGGCCGGTGACCAGGACGCGCGCCACCCGCAGCGGGGTCTCGGCGACGTCGGGGGTGGTCAGGTCGAACACGACGACGCGGTGGCCGCCGGCGGCCAGCCGTTCGCGCAGCCGCTCGGGCGACCCGGGAGGGATCTGGTCGATCGGCACGGTCCGCGCCGGGTCGGTGAACCGCCGGGCGAGCGGGGCCAGCCGGTCGTCCAGCCAGACCTGGACATGGGCGCCCAGGTCGCGGACGTGCGCGAAGTGCTCTCCGGCGTCGTCGAGGTAGCGGCGGTCGGCCCGGTGCTCCAGGTACAGGCCCTTGGCGAGCATCCCGGCGTCGATGGCCTGGAACACCCACCCGTCGGGGTCGGTGAGGCCCTGGGTGAACACCCAGGTGTGCACGGCTTCCAGGACGGCCTTGCGTGCGGCCTCGGCCGGGTCGTACCGGCAGGCGAACCCGGCCGCGTAGATGCCGCGGTCGGCGTCGTGCACCAGGGCGGCCATGGCCGGGGCGAACTCGTTCGGCAGCTCCACCACCCACGTCCGCAGCGGCGATCCGGCCAGGTCGTCCGCCAGGCCGGGGACGCTGCCCAGGTCGATGCCGCGGGTGGGGCCGTCCAGGTGCCACCACAGTTCGAGGGCGTCGCGTTCGACGGTCTCCAGCAGCGCGCGGTCGGCGGCGTCGGCGAGGCCGACGCCGGTCGCGATGCCCGCGTAGTTGAGGTGGTGGGTGCGCGGCAGGGCTTTCAGGTCGCCCTGCCGCCAGTTGAGGTGGGTGAGGGCGACCGGGGCCAGGCAGTCGCGTTCGCCGCCGTCGGGCAGCTGCTCGGTGCCGAGCGCCCACAGCGCCTCGGTGGTGTCGGTGAACCGGCGGTAGGGGAAGCGCGGCCGGCCGTACTGCCAGTCGGCGTAGGCGGGCAGCTCGGCGGGGGCGAGGTGGTTCTGCCCGGCGAGGTCGGCGGCGGTGGCGCGCAGCGGGGCGCCGGGTTCGCCGGGCGGCGGCAGGCGGTTGCCGCAGTAGCGCTCCACCGCCTCGGCGATGGCGGCGATGCGGGCGCCTTCGGGGTCGCCGAACGTGGTGCCCAGGGCGACCCGGTCGGCGGGCCAGGCGCCGAAGCGGCGGGCGTCGCTGACGTCGGCGGTCATCGCCACGTAGCGGGCCGGGGTCCCGGCGGGGTGCTCGACGGGGGCCACCGACCTGACCAGCCCGCAGACCGGGTCCACCAGGGCGTGCACGGGGAGCGGTGACGCGCTCATCGGGTGATCTCCTCGACGGGGTCGACGGTGCGGATCGGGGCGGCCGGGTCGGCGACGGGCAGCAGCAGGCGGCTGCCGTGCGGGTCGACGGCGCGGCGGGAGGGCCGCAGCGCGGTGGCGCGGAGCGGGTCCTGGCCGGTGTGCGGGTTGCGGGCGTGGGCGGGGAAGTGGTGTCCGGCGATCTCCAGCCGCAGCCGGACGCCGGGCGGCAGCCGGCGGTACAGCGGGCCGAGCGGAACGCCGATCGCTGTGCGCTTCCCGGCCGGTGCCCGGCTGCGTGTGATGCCGACGGCCAGGGGCTCGGCGGTTCCGCGGGGAGTGACGGCGACCAGCCGGACGGCCCAGTCGGCGCTGGGGGCGTCGGCGGCCGCGGTGATGCGGGCTTCGGCGTCCCCGGCCAGGTCGAGCGCGTGGGGCAGCGGCCGTCCCACGGCCAGCAGGCGGTCGGGTGGTGCGCCGGCGGGCACGTCCAGGCGGTCCGAGCGCACCGGCTGTTGGGGGTCGGCGACGAATTCTTCCCCTTGGAGCACCTGCAGGTCCGTGCCGTCGATGCGAAGGGGGGCAAGCGGGCGGGCCAGGTCTTGAGCGGCCAGCCAGGCGTCGGTCCCCGCGAGGGCGACCGCGCCGCGCCGCCCGGTCAGCGTCCCGTTCAGCGCCGCCTGCGCGAACGCCGCGTACAGGGGGCCGAGCACCAGCCGGTGCCCCGCACCGCATCCCGGGCCGGGAGAGGCGGTGAGTGCATGGCCCCAGGGGCCGATGAGCAGCCGGGCGGCCGCACCCCACGCCCGCCACAGCGCGACGGTGTCGGCGGCGAAAGGGTCGTATGCGCCGCCCACGGCGAGCAGGGGCACGGTCGCCGATGCGGCGCGCAGGCCGGTGCCGGACGTTCCGGCGGGGTCGCCCGAGCGTGCGGCGTTCCAGAGCCGTTGCCAGGAGGGCAGCGGGCGTCCGAGCCGCCGGGGCAGATCCAGCAGCGGCAGGTGTTCGAGCAGGCGGGGGTCGGCGGCCAGGGCGCGGTCGAGCGCGGACGGGTCGCTGTCGGGCCGGTCGCCGTGGGCGGCCCACCAGCCCGCGCGCGCCAGCAGCCGTTCCGCTCCGCTCGGTTCGCGCGCGGTCTCCGCCAGGCCGAGCGCCGGCACGGCGGCGATGACGGCGTCGGGCCGCGCCTTAGGGTCGGCGTGCAGCGCGATCGCCAGCGCGCAGTGCGCGGCGTAGGAGGCTCCGCAGGCGACGACCGCGCCGTTGCTCCACGGCCGGCGGCGCAGTGCGCGCACGGTGGCCGCGCCGTCCTCGGCTTCGTGGCGGTAAGGGTGCCACCGTCCGCCCGAGCCGTGCCTGCCGCGGACGTCCTGGGCGACGGCGGCGAAGCCGCGGCGCGCCCAGGCGCGCAGCTCGGCGGCGTGCGAGCGGCGGTCGTACGGCGTGCGGATCAGGACGCAGGGGAACGGGCCGGGCCCGTCGGGCAGGCGGTAGTCGGCGGCCAGGGGCGTGCCGTCGGGGGCGGTGACGGGCAGGCTGCGGCTCATGCGCGGTGTTCGGTGATCGGGGCGACGCGGGGAACGGGCAGCACGCAGTGGTCGGTCACCGTCAGGTCGCGCAGGTCGAGCCTGCGCAGGCGCCGGCGGGCGGGCAGCGGGGCCTTCGTGCGGCCGTCGCAAGCGCCAACAGCCCAGTCGGCGAGGTCGGCGGCCAGGAGGGCGGCGGCGGTCGCGGCCGCCGCGGGCCCGGTGACCGGGTGGGGGCCGCTCACCACGGTGCCGCCGGAGGCGCCCGCGGCGCCGGCCCAGTAGGCGGCCAGTTCGCGGTGCGCCGGGGTGGCGGCGAGGCGGCGCGCGGCCACGTGGGCCGACAGCACGTCGCCCGGGGAGGCGGCGATCGGCTCGATCCAGACCTGCAGGCCCTCGCGGTGGCAGCGCGCCCAGGCGATGCCCCGCGCGGGCAGGCGGTCGGCGTCCTCCCACAGGCCCGGCGGGACGGGCCGGTCCAGGCACCAGACCACCGCGGCGGCGTCGGACGTGCGCGCGTCGGCGAGTGCCGCGACGTCCTTCGGCGTCCCCGGGCGCGGGCGGGCGCCCGCCGCCGACAGGAACCCGGTGAGCGGCGCGGTCAGCCGGTCGTCGCCGAGCACCAGGATGTCGGCGCGCTCGGGCGGCCAGGGCGGCGGCGCGTCGAGGTACCCGGCCTCGGCGAAGGCGTCCAGCAGCCGTGCGGCCTGCGGTTCGGCGGGCCGGTCCGCGGGTCCGCCGCCGAGGAGGTCCAGCAGCCCCGCGACGGCCTCGCGGGGGGCGTTGAGACGCACGAACTCTCCGCCGGGGGTGCGCACCGCCGGGGGCCGGCCCGGCGCGGTGACGATCTCGACGCCGGGGGCGAGCTGGGGCCGCGACACGTTTCTCCTGTTCATCGCTGCTCGATGGCCGTCTGCCGGACAGGGACGGGCCCGTCCGGAGGCGGCTCCGGACGGGCACGTCAGCGCCGCTTACTCCTGCTCGTCGTCGAAGGGGTTCTCGACGAGGGCGTTGGAGTGGGTGGCGGACAGGTGGGCGAGCTGGGCCTGCTCGGCGATCGGGGTGAACACCTGCTGCTGCTCCATGGAACCTCCAAGAGCTCGTAGAAATCCGGCATCCCGGTGGATACCGCAACGAACACTAATGAAAACCGTTTTCATTTTCAATAGGGGCGGGGCGGTCGGGATAGCAGACCGGCCACCCCCGCTCGGGATCCCGGCCGACGCGGCCCTCGACGCCGAACACCTCCCGCAGCAGCCCGGGGGTCACCACCTGCTCCGGCGGCCCCTCGGCCGCCACGCGGCCGTCCCGCAGCGCCACCAGGCGCTCGGCGAACCGGGCGGCCAGGCCGAGGTCGTGCAGCACCACCAGCACGGTGAGCCGCCGTTCGGCGCGCAGCCGCGCCACCAGCCGCAGCACCTCCAGCTGGTGCCGCAGGTCCAGGTAGGTGGTCGGCTCGTCGAGCAGCAGGACGGGCGTGTCCTGGGCGAGCGCCAGGGCCAGGCGCACGCGCTGCCGCTCGCCGCCCGACAGCGCCTCCACCGGACGGTCCGCCCACGCCTCCACGCCGACGTCCCGCATCGCCCGCACGGTCACCGCGTCGTCGCCGACGCGCAGCATGCCCAGCGGCCCCCGCGCGGCATAGCGGCCCTGCCGGACCAGCTGGCGCACCGTCAGCCCCGGAACAGCCGGGGCGGACTGGTGCAGCAGCGCGACCCTGCGGGCGGCGGCGCGGCGGGAGAGCCGGGCCATGTCGGCGCCGTCCACCGTCACCCGCCCCGCCTCCGGACGCAGCACCCCGGCCGCCAGGCGCAGCAGGGTGCTCTTGCCGCAGCCGTTGAGGCCGACCAGGGCGACCAGCTCGCCGGGCCGGACCCGCAGGCTCACCCGGTCGAGCACCCGCCGTCCGGGATAGCCGAAGCTCACCCCGTCGATGTCCAGCGCGGCGGCGGGCCCCGGCGCCGGATCCGTCGGCACGGATCCGGGATCGCTGATCAGCTCGGACACGGTTCAGCCACTCCTTGTACGCATGAGCAGTCCGCAGGGGGACGGATTCACGGCTCGACGGCATGCCGGCGGGCGACGGCCAGCAGCACCGCGGCGCCCACACAGGTGGTGACCGCGCCGACGGGAACGCTCAGGTGCTCGGCGCCCCAGGCGGTGACCGCCCGCGACGCCAGCTGGGCCACCGCGTCGGCACCGCACACCGCGACGGCGCCGGCCAGCGCGGCCCCCGGCAGCGCCACCCGCAGGTCGGCCCCGAACAGGGCCAGCGCGGCATGCGGCACGACCAGCCCGACGAAGCCGAGCGCGCCCACCGAGGCCACCGCCCCCGCGGTCAAGGCCACCGCGCACAGCAGCGCCAGCCCGCGCGTCCGCGCCGGGGCCAGACCGGCGGCCTCGGCCACCTGCTCGCCGCAGCGCAGCAGCATCAGCGGGCCCGCGGCCAGGCAGGCGACGGCGCCCCACAGCAGCTCCCACGGCCACAGCAGCGTCCAGTGCCGCCAGGTGCGCGCCTCGGTGGTGCCGACCATCCACTGCACGACGCTGCCGATCTCGCCCGGCGCGGCCAGCAGGGTCACCGCCGTCGAACCGCTCAGGGCCGCCGAGACAAGGACGCCGTGCACCGCCATCTGCGCCGGATCCGAGCGCGTCCGTCCGGCCAGCAGCCACAGCAGCGCCGCCCCGCCGCAGCCGCCGGCGAGCGCGGCGACCACGACGGCGGCCGGTGACGCCCAGTCGGCCAGGCCCGCCCCGGTGGCGGCGACCGCGCCGAGCACCGCGCCGGGGGTGACCCCGGTGACCTCGGGCGCCGCCAGCGGGTTGCGCAGCGCCGCCTGCAGGACCAGCCCCGCCAGCCCCAGCGCGGCACCGGCGCCGAGCGCGACCAGCACCCGCGGCATCCTGACCTGCCAGACCAGGTGGTGGGCGGTCGGATCCACCGCACCGCCCGTGAGCGCCCGCCACGTCGCCTCCGGTGGCAGCGCCCGTCCCGCCGCCAGGTCGATCGCGGCGGCCAGCGGCACGGCCAACAGCAGCGCGCCGAGCATGAGCGCGGGCCGCAGCCGGCGGGCCGTGCCGGGTACGGCGGACGCCGCCTGCGCGGAGGGCGTCATCGGGCACCGCCCTTCGGCTCGATGCGCGGCCGCCGCAGCAACACCACCCCCACGGGCACGCCGACCAGCGCCGTCCAGGCCCCGACCGGGGTCTCGACCGGCTTGAGCGCCAGCCGCGCGGCCTGGTCGGCCCACACGGTGACCACCGCTCCCCACGCCACCGTCCAGGGCAGCCACCGCACCACGTCGGCGTCCGGACGCAGCCGCCGCGCCAGGTGCGGGGCCAGGAACCCCACCCAGGCGATCGGGCCGCAGACCGCCACCACGGGGGCGATGAGCAGCACGGCGACGGCCAGCGCCCCAAGCCGGGCGTGCCGCACCCGCAGCCCGAGCGCGGCGGCGTCCTCGTCGCCGAGCCGCAGCACCGCCAGCATCGGCGCGCACAGCACCAGCAGCGGCCCGGCCGCCAGCAGCCACGGCCACACGTCGTGCCAGGCCCGCCAGGTGCGGCCGGACAGGCTGCCCAGCAGGTAGCGGAAGATCACCTGCAGGTCGAGCTGGTCGGCCATCACCATGAGCACCAGCAGCGCGGCCTGCAGCGCCGCCGCCACCGCCGCCCCGGTGAGCAGCACCGCCGAGGGGCTGCGGCCGAACCCGGCGGCGACCAGCGTCGCCAGCCCGCCGAACGCGGCTCCCGCCAAAGCCAGGATCGGGTGCGCCCAGCCGGGGAGCGTCAACGCCAGCACCAGCGGGGCGGCGACCCCCAGCGCCGCCCCCGACGAGACGCCCAGCATCTCCGGCACGGCCAGCGGGTTGCGCAGCGCCTCCTGCATGACGAGCCCGGCGGCCCCCAGGCAGGCCCCCGCGACCAGGGCCAGCAGCAGGCGGGGCAGCCGCACGTCCCGCACCACCACCGCCTCCAGCCCGTCGGCCGCGCCGCCGGGCAGCGCGGCGGCCAGCCGGGACGGGGGGATGTTCGGCGTTCCGAGGCAGAGCGCGCACAGCGCCGCGGCGGCCAGCAGCCCGGCCGCCAGGACGACCGTCCGCCTCATCGCAGGGCGGCCGTGGCCTCGTCCAGCACGATGCCCAGGGACCGGGTGCCGCGCCCCTTGGCCCACACCTCCGGATCGACCTCGATCACCTTGCCGTTCTTGACGGCGGGGATCTGCGACCACAGGGCGTTGCCGGCCATCTTCTCCGACAGCCTCTTGCCGGGCGCGCCGAACGCGATCGTCTCGACGAAGAGCACGTCGACGTCTTGGGCCAGGATCTCCTCCAGGCTGTAGGCGCCCTCGACCCCCCGGTCCTTCCACGGGTAGTCGCAGATCCGCGGGAACAGGCCGGCCGCCACGTCCCTGCCGGGCGCGGCCACGCCGAAGTTCTCGTCGCTGCCGAACACGATCAGCGCCGTCTTGCCGCTCTTGGCCTTCTCGGCGGCGGCCAGCTTGGCGCGCAGCCGCCGCTCGGCGGCGACCGCCCGGTCGCCGCGGTGGGTGAGCGCGGCCAGGTCGCGCAGGTAGGCGACGCTGTCGCGCCAGGTGGCGGGCTGCACCGCCCAGAACGTGGTGGCGCCCTGCAGGGCGGGGGCGAGCTTGCCGTGGGTGTCCTCGAGGCCGATGACCAGGTCCGGCTTGTGGGACAGGATCGCCTCCACCTCGGGGCTGAGGAACCCGCCCGGGATGACCGGGATCTGCTGCGCCTTCTCCTTGCCCAGGAAGCGGGGGTGGGCCAGGAGCGAGGAGTTGGTGGCGGTCGGCACCATGCCCAGCTCGGTCAGCATGTCGTCGCAGAGGGCGACCAGGCAGACGATGCGTTCCGGGGTGCGCTCGGGCGAGATCTTCTTGCCCCGCACGTCGGTGATGCTGTCGGCGTCGGCCACCGGCTGGACGGGCGGCAGGCTCGCGGCGGCCCGGCCCGCGGCGCCGGGGGCGTCGTCGGCGGCGCCGCAGCCGGCCAGCAGGACGCCTGCGGCGGCGAGGGCGACGGTGCGTCGCAGGATGCGGCTCAAAGTGCGCGGCATGGTCGGTGGGTTCTCTCTGTCCGGGGTCGGGACGCGCCGGGGGAGACGGCCGAACGGGGCGTGCTCCTCCGGGCAACGGTTCGGCATGATAATCGTTTTCATTATCGATGCGCATCCGACCGCCGCCTGGGGAGGATTGGTGACCGATCTGCGTCTCGTCGCGGCCGACCACGTCGCGGGCGCCGTCCACGTCGTCGAGCCGCGCACCGGCCGCCCGCTGGCCCGGCTCGACGGACGCCACCTCGCCGAACACGCCGGCTTCCTGCACCTGCCCGGCGGCAGGCTCGCGTTCGCCGACGAGCTGGCCGGCGAACTGGTGCTGCTCGACCCGTTCGCCGCCGGGACCGGCGGTCCGCTGGTCGCCGCCACCGCCCCGGTCGCCGTCCCCGCCGAACACCTCGCCGCCGACCCGACCGGCCGGTACCTGGCGGTGACCACCGGCTGCGGCCGGTCCTGGGAGCCGTGGAGCGACCTGCTCACCGTCGTCGACCTGGCCGCCGCGGACCGCCCCCGCTCGGTACGGGTGCGCACCCGCGTGGGCGAACCGGGCGTCGCCCTGCTCGCCGACCGCGCGGGCGACCCGCTGGTCGTCCTGCGGCATCGGATGCCCGGCTCCCTGGACTTCTACCGGCTCCGCGAACTGCTGGAGGCGCCCCCGGGCTGCCCGCCGGTGGAACCCTTCGCACGGCTGCCCCTGCCCGACGACGGCCACGGAGACGCGGTCGATCCGGTCACCGGGCGGGTGTTCGCCGCGACCGGCGGCGGCGTGCACCGCGCCCGCTTCGACGGGTCCGCCCCGCGCGCCGAGCGGCCACTGCCCTGGGACACCCCGGAGCACACCGGCGGCCGGGGCTTCTACCTGCGGCTCGACTCCGCCCGCCGCACCCTGTGGAGCACCGTGCGCGGCGGGCCCGGTGAGCCCGGCCGGTGGCCGGAGTGGACCAACGACGCGTGGTGGCACCGGCTGGACGGCGCCGCCGCCGGGCGGGTGCCGCTCGGCCCCGGGCTGGTCTTCCGGCTGGCCTTCTGCGCCGACCGGGCGGTCTTCACCCGGATCCATCCGGACGGAGACGAGGTGATCATCGTCGACGCGAAGGACCCTGCCGTCCTCGCGCGCGTCCCGCTGCCGCCGATGGACCGGGCCCCGCGTCGGGGGGCCACCCCCTGGGACGGCGTGCAGCGCCGCGCCGTCGCCGCGTCCCCCGCCGCCTCCCTGGTCGCGGTCACCCGCGGCGGGCACGGCCAGATCCACCTGCTCGACGCCTCGGGCGCCGCGCAGCCGCGCACGCTCGACCTGCCCACTTCTTTCGAGGAGGGCGGCCACATGGCCCTGGTCGCCCCCGACGACGGCTCGGCAGGAGACCCCGTCGGCCGCTGAGGCCGCCGGTGAGGCGGGCGGACGTGTGCGCCGGCGCGGACAAGCCGACGGGGTTGAGCAGCGCACCGGCAGGCCGCGCAGGTCGAGCCTGCGCAGGCGTCGGCGGGCGGGCAGCGGAGCGTTCGTGCGGCCGTGGGCCCGATCGGCGAGGTCGGTGGCCAGGAGGGCGGCTGCGGCCGCGCGAGCACGACCGTCGCGCGGCACCGGAGCCGCCCGCCGACCCGGCGGAACGCCGATCGCGTTCCCGGACGCGCCGCACGGCCGAAGTGGTGAGGGGCCCTGCCGCCCCGGAAGCATCCCCGGGGCGGCAGGGCGGGGTCATCGCGTCACGACCGGGCGGACGGGGCGACCGCGACGGCGTCGATCTCGAAGAGCATGCCGGGGAGGGCGAGCGAGGCCACGCCGGTGAGGGTCTGCGCGGGCGGCCGGGAACCCCAGATGCGCTCGAGGTGCTTGACGAGCACGGTCAGCTTGTCCGCGTCGTGATCGACGATGTGGGTGCGGATCTGCACGACGTCGGCGAAACCCAGGCCCGCGGAGGCCAGGGCGGTGCCCAGGTTGGCCAGGGACCGCTCGACCTGCTCGCCGAAGTCGGAGGAGGTGACGTTCCCCTGCTCGTCGGAGGCGTACTGGCCCGCGATGAACACCAGGCCGCCCGGTGCGCGGACGACGTGGCTGTAACCGAAGCCGACCGGGTCGTGCAGTCCGGCGGGGTTGACGATGTCGTGCGTCATGGCGATACCTCTCTGTTGTCGATCAAAGGGGTTTGCGGGACGTCGCGACGGTCGCGGCGGCGACCAGCGCGAAGGAACCGGCGACCCACAGGACACCGGTGGTGGCGAGGCCATCGACCGTGGCGCCGCCGACGAGGGCGCCCAGGGCGATGGACAGGTTGAACGCGGCGACGAACAGGGACGAGGCGGCTTCGCTCGCGTCGGGGGCGGCCTTGAGCATCCAGGTCTGCAGGCTCACCGACACCCCGCCGTAGACCAGGCCCCAGGCGACCAGCAGCGCGGACGCGGTCACCGGCGCGGTGCCGAGCACGGCGAAAAGCGCCGTCACGGCCGCCAGGCCGGTGCAGATCGCCAGCAGGGTGCCGCGCAGGTGCGCCCCCACCCGCGACCCGGCCACGAAGTTGCCCGCGATGCCCGCGGCCCCGTACGCCATCAGCAGGCCGCCGACGAGGGCGTCGTCCACCCCGGCCGCCTCGCGCAGCACCGGACGGACGAAGGTGTAGGCGGCGAAGTGCCCGGTGATCAGCAGGAACGTGACGAGCACGCCGATCCGCACGCCGGTGTTGCGCCGCAGCAGCCCCGGCAGTTCCCGGAACGACAGGGTGCCCTGGGACGGCAGCGGCGGCACGAGGACGAGCAGGGCCGCCAGCGCGGCGAGCCCCAGCATCCCCACCGAGGCGAACGCGGCGCGCCACCCGCCGAGGTCGCCGATCAGCGTCCCCGCCGGGACGCCGACGACCGAGGCGGTGGAGACCCCGCCGAACACGATCGACGTGGCCAGGGGCACGTGTTCGGCGGGCACCAGCCGCACCGCGAGGCCGCCCGCGATGGCCCAGAACCCGCCGATGCTCACGCCGATCGCCGGCCGCGCCGCCAGCAGGACCGCGAAGTGCGGTGCCGCGGCGCACACCAGGTTGGCGGCCGCCATGAGACCGATGAGCGCCGCCAGCAGGACCCGCCGGTCCACCCCGGCGGCGGTGACGGTGACGACCGGCGCGGACGCGGCGGCGACCAGGCCGGGCACGGTCAGCATCAGCCCCGCCGTGCCGTCGGAGACGGCCAGGTCGGAGCCGATCGGGGTGAGCAGGCCGACGGGCAGCAGCTCCGACGTCATCAGCGCGAAGATGCCGAGCGCCACCGCCAGGACCGCCGGCCACGTCCGGTCGAGCGACCGCGACCTATCCCTAATCTGACTAGGAAACATCCAGAATTTCTCCTGCGAAAAAGCCCTCTCAGGGGGAGGGGGGTTTCAGGTGCGCGTGCCGGTCAGCCCGTGGCGGACCTCCCCGGGGACGGCGGGGAAGCGCTCCTCCACCGTCGCCTTGAGATCGGCGAGGGTGCGTCCGGCCAGCTCACGCCGCCAGTTCAGCTCCGCCTGGCGCATGAACTGGGAGATCACGCAGATCTTCCGGTAGTCGACCCCGGGTGCGCCGCCGGGGCCCCGCCGCAGGATCTCGGCGCACTCGAACGCCTCCTGCGGGCCCTCGATCGCCACCACCACGTCCAGCACCGTGATCTCCTCGGGGGCGCGCGCCAGCCGGAAACCGCCCCGCGGCCCGGGCGTGGAGGCGAGGATGCCCGCCCGCACCAGCGCCTGCAGCTGCTTGTTGAGGTAGGCGGGCGGCAGCTCGTAGAACGCGGCCAGGGTCGAGGTGGGGACCGCGCGATCACGCTCCACCCACGCCAGGTTCAGGCATGTGTGCAGCGCCCACTCCACGCCCTCGCTCATCCGCATGTCCTGGATCATACATGTCCAGAATTCACCGCCGCACCCGCCCCCCTGCCGGCCGCGCCCGGAGCCACGGCATACGACTTGCCGCTCAGCGTGCGCTGCGCAGCGTGAGGAGGTAGGTCGCCGTGAGCGCGACGGCGCGGTCTTCGTCATGGGACAGCTCCGCCAGGGCGCGTGACGTCGTCGGCCCCGGAATGTCCGCGAGCGCCTCCGTCAGCCGGCGGCGCGCGGTCGGATCGGGACCGCCGCGGGCGAGGCGGTCCACGAGCCCGGTGGCGATCCGCTCCGCCAACGCGGGATCACCGGCCAGCGCGCCGAGCGCATCGGCCGCGTCGACGTCGCTCGCCCCCTCGGCGACCATGCCGATGAGCGTCGGGATCGCCTCGGCGACTCCGCGCGACCCGAGCGCCAGAGCCGCACGCCTGCGGACCGCGACGGCGGAGTCGGTGAGGGCGTCCCGCAGCAGTGCGGTCGCGCCGTCGCCCGCGATCTCGGCGATGGCCTGGACGGCGCGTTCGCGCACCTCGGCCTCCGGTGCGCCGAGGGCCTCCGCCAGCGGCGCCAGGCCGTCCTCGCCCGACCGCGCCAGGGCCCATCGCAGAGCCCCCGCCACGTTCGGGTCCGTCTCGTTCAGCACCGCCTCGGCCAGGGCTTCCACCGGCACCGGATCCCGTTCGCCCGAGGACAGGGCCCCGCGCTGGCGCCGTGTGGCGCTCTCCGACCCCAGGGCCTGGAGGAGCGCGATGATCCGCAGGACGTCCGCCCAGTCGGCGGGCCCGGCGGCGTCGATCCGGCGCAGCCGCGTGAGCAGCTCCGTCTGGCTCGCGATGCGTTCGCGCGTCCGGCGGATGAGGTCGTCGACGAGCTCGGAGGGGCTGAAGCCGGGACCGTCCAGGACGCGCCTCACCTCGCTCAGCGACAGCCCCAGCGACCGCAGGCTCTCGATGTGGAAGATCCGCCGGATGTCCTCACTGGAGTACTCCCGGTATCCGGCGTCGGTACGCCCCTTGGGCCGCACCAGGCCGAGCGACTCGTAGTGCCTGAGCATGCGGGCGCTCACCCCGGACCGCCGAGCCACATCCCCGATCAGCACTGCCTAACCCTCCCGGTCGGCCGTCCCGAGGGCCACGAGCCGCTTCGCCTCCTCGACCGCGAACCCGAACCCGGCCTCCGGGTCGCGGAACAGCCGTTCGGTGGCGATCGCGTGCTGACGCACGCCGGGGGCGGTACCCGTCATCGCGGCGCGCAGTACCGGCATGACGACCTCGCCGAGCGCGATGAGCGCCCGGCTGAGGCTCAACCGGGTCTCCCGCCCGCCGCGCCCCAGCTGCGTGGCCAGCACCGCGGCCAGGTCGGCCTCCTCGCCTTCGGGCACGAGCACGACCGCCGCTCGCCACGCGCCACCTCGTCGTCGGCGTCGGTCAGCAGCTCCCGGGTGATCGCAGGCCACGCCCGCCGGTCCCCGATCTTGGACAGCGTGTGCAGGGCCTGGCTGCGCACCTGCGCACGCTCCGAACGCAGCTGGTCGACGAGCCGCGGGAGCGTCGCCGAGGACGGGTGGCGGGTGAGCGCCCACGTCAGCATGTCGCGCACGAAGAAATCGGGCTCCACCGCGCACCGTTCGATCAGCTTGTCCACGAACCCCGGGTCGGGGGCCGCGCCGACGGCCATCGCCGCCCGCAGCCGCACCGACGAACTGCCGTTCTCCAGCCCGCGGAGCGCTCGCGTCATGTCCGTGTTCTCTTCTGGCATGGACATCCGCCACCTCCCGGGCTTGAGTGAAGGCCCTGTCACTGTGTCAAGGTCAAGCGCGACGGGCCGCCGCACCGCGCTGGAACGCGCCGTCCCGGACGGTCCACCGCCGCCTCGTGCAGGGCCGGCGGGGCCGTATCTCGGCGTCACCGGAGCGACGCGTCCAGTTGACGCATCAGTTCTCCGACCCGCCCGCCGCCGGAGGGGGCGAGCGGATAGCGCTTCAGGACGTCCACCACCACGGGACCGGCGAGCGTCCGCACCCGCGCGATGTGGTCGGCTCCGACAGCGGGATCGCCCCCAGCGGACAGCTCGAACGCTCGTGCGGCATGAGCGGCCGAACCGAGGATGTGCTTGACCTGCGTGGCCTTCGCCAAAGGGTGGAGGAACGCCGCCCCGGCCGCGGCCATGGCCGCACGCGCGGCGTCGCTCGCCGCGGCCTGCTCCGCGTCGCGGGCCTCCCGAGCCGCCCGATGCGCCTCCCACGCGCTGTCACGGAGCGCCTTGGTCCGCTCGGCTCCCTCCGCGAACGCCTGCGCGGCGTCGACCGCGGCTCGCGGACGCCGATCGCCGGGGCGGTCGCGCTCGAAGATCGCCAAAGCGGGTCGTGCGCAGGCCGCGGCGAAGCCGGTGACCTCGCGAAGTTCGGACATGCTCAGCTCGATCGCCGTGGAGTCGTGCGCCACAGGTCATCCCTCTGCATAGGAACCGAACGGCACGTTCAACCGTATCGTTGAACCTTCGGTGTAAACCTGAGCGCGTATTTCGTGACTCGAAGCGGAGCAACCTTCAAACGCCGGTGACACTGCACCCGCTGCACGTCACCATCGACCACGGGCCGCACGGCGTTCGGCCGCATCGGTGTCATACGAGGCTGAAGCACACGGCGGCGACGATCGGCGCCATGCCCCCGGGAGGATGATCCCGTGCGCGGAAGAGCACCGGCAGTGGAGCCGTTGCCGATCCTGGTGATGACGAACACGACACCCGGCCACGGCGCTGGTGGACGAGCTGCTGCGGTGCGGCGTGACCGGCGCGGCGCCGGCGCCGAGCGCGGGCGACCCGGAGGCTTCAGACCGCCCAGGTCTCCAAGGTGAGCAGATCGCGCATCGACACCATGCCGACGAGGCGCCCGTGATCGTCCACCGGCAGGTGCCTGATGCCCGTCTCCAGCATCCGGCGTGCGACCTCGCTCGAGTCCTCCTCCAAGGCGGCGGTCTTCATCTGCGTCGAGGCATACGCCGCGACCCGCTCCGATGCCGGGTCGGCCGACGTCGCCAGGGCCCGCACCAGGTCACGCTCGGTGATGATCCCGACGATCCGCTCACCGTCGAGGACGGCCAGGGCGCCGACCCGCTGCTCCTGCATCCGCCGCGCCGCATCCGCCAGCCGCTCCGCCGCCTGGCATCCGAAGATCTCCGGCCGGTACACGTTCCTGATCAGCATGTTCCCTCCCCGCTGAGCCGATCGTTGGTCGTCAGGTCTCCGGGACGATCACCACGGCGGACAGCGCCTGGTGCAGCAGCGCGTGGCCGACGCTGCCCAGGGCGTGCTCGGTGATACCGGGGCGGTGCGTCGCACCGACGACGACCAGGGCGGCCTCGTCGGACTCGGCCACCAGCGCCCGCGCCGGGTGCTGCTCGGAGATGGTCCGGGAGACCTCCACGTCCGGATACTTCGACCGCCATCCCGCCAGCGCCTCGGCCAGCAGCACGTCCTCCTCCGCCTTCGCCCGGCCCGTGAACTCGCCGCCGAGCGCGTGCACGGCGTTCAGATGCGCACCCCGCAGGGCGGCCTCCTCGAAGGCCCAGCCGATCGCGCGGGACTCGCGCCCCCGTTCGGCGACCCCCACGACGATCTCGGCGGGCGCCGAGTCGGCATCGGGCGCACTGTCGGTGACCGCCAGCACCGGGCAGCGGGCACCCGTCATGAGGCGCAGGGCCACCGCCCCGAGGATGGGACCGCCGAAGGCCTCGAGCCTGCTCGTCCCGACGACGATCAGTTCCGCGCGCTCGCTTTCGAACACCAGGGCCTTGCCCGGCTCCTGAGCCAGCAGCCGTGTGCGAACCTCCAGCCCGGGGTGCAGCCCCAGCGCGTACGCCTTGGCCTCGATGAGCAGGCGCGTCCGCTCCTCCTCCAGCCCCTCGTAGGCGGCCTCGCTCAATGATCCGTCCCGGTACAGCAGCATCGAGGCGTGCACCAACTCCAGCGGACGGCCCCGAAGGCGCGCCTCGGTGGCCGCCCACGCGACGCACCGCGGTGACGCCGTTGAACCGTCCAGCCCTGCGACAACGGGTGTGTTCATGAGCCATCCCCTCACCTCATCGGGCCGGTTCCGTCCTCATCCCCCAGGACGAGGCGTCTACTGCGGTGATCGTGCGTCGGCAGGCGCTCACCGCCACCGGGGCGAGCGTCCTTGGTGTGCCGCCTACCGCTCCTTGGCCGATTCGGGTGGGAAGTGCTGGATGGTGGCGTCGGAAGAGGGGAAGAAGGTGCTCTCGTGGCCGTCGTCCCATCGGACGACATAGGGAGGCCCTCCGTCCCGCCCGTGCACTTCCAGGATCTCTGCCTCGCGGTCGGGGTCGCCCACGTGGTGTCCGTGGACTACCAGCCGGTCTCCTGCGTTCGCTCGCATGGTGTCCTCCTGACAGGCCGTTTGAAACTCCATCGTGGTGCGGGTGATGGGCGGCCACAAGGGGCGAAGGTCGGTAAACGCACAGGTCAACGGCAATATGGAGACCATGGGGCGCTTCCGGACGCGCAACCCCCACGCCGCCGGGCAAGGAACTGCGTCACTCGTGCCCTACCCGAAGGTGTGACTGCTCCGTCACAGCCTGCGTCGTGGTCGCCGCCAGGGGCGTCTCGGCCGTGCCGGGCCCGGGTTGTGCCGTGGCCTCGACCGCTCCGGCGCCCTGGTCCTGGCGATTGGTGGTCGTCCGGGCTGATAGGTGTGGGTGGTGCAGATCAACCGTGACGAGGCCGGGAGAGGCGTGACCTTGAACCGTGTACTGCAGATCGGCCCGCTGCCGCCGTCGTTGGAACGCGACATGCGCGAGCATTACGACGTCGTGCAGCTGAACGACGTGCCGGACGGTCATCTCGACGAGCACGGCGCCGGGTTCACGGCCGCGGTCGCCAACTCCCGCATCGGGGTGGACCGCGCGCTGATGGAACGCCTGCCGTCGCTGCGGGTGATCGTGAACTTCGGGGTGGGGTACGACGCGATCGACGTCGAGGCCGCCAAGGAACGCGGGATCGCCGTCGCCAACACGCCCGACGTGCTCAACGACTGCGTGGCCGACACGGCCGTGGGCGGGCTGATCGACGTGATGCGCCGCCTCTCCGCCGCCGACCGGTTCGTGCGGCGCGGCGACTGGGCCCGCGGCCCGTTCCCGCTGGCGACCAAGGTCAGCGGCAAGAAGATCGGCATCCTCGGCCTGGGCCGCATCGGCCGGGCCGTCGCCCGCCGCCTGGAGGGCTTCGGCGTCGAGATCGCCTACCACTCGCGGTCGCGGGTCGACGGCGTCCCCTACGAGCGCATGGACAGCCCGGAAAAGCTCGCGGCCTGGTGCGACGCGTTGATCGTGGCGACCTCCGGCGGGGCGGGCACCCGGGGTCTGGTCTCGGCGGCGGTGCTGGAGGCGCTGGGGCCGGACGGCTACCTGGTGAACATCTCGCGCGGCAGCGTGGTGGACGAACCCGCCCTGGTCGCCGCCCTGACCGGCGGACGCATCGCGGGCGCCGCACTCGACGTGTTCGCCCACGAGCCGGACGTGCCCGCCGAGCTGCTGACCCTGGACTCGGTCGTTCTGCTCCCGCACATCGGCAGCGCCACCCACGAGACGCGGCGGGCCATGAGCGACCTGGCCTTCCGCAACCTCCGCACCTTCCTGGAGCAGGGCACGCTGATCACACCCGTCCCGGAGATCTGACGCCCCGGCGACCCGCCGGGCGGGTACGGCCGCTCTGCGGCCTGGCGGGTCGCCGACACGGGCCGCCGCGCCGTGCGACCGGCCCCCGACCTGCGAGGATAAGGAGGAACCCGCACAGAGGTCACATACAGTGGTCAAGTGGAGAACTCGGCAAGCGCCCTGCGGGACACCGCCCCCAAGCTTGAGAGCATCCAGGCGATCACCGATGAGGTGTTGGCCCATTTGGGCCTCGACGACTTCCTGGACACCCTGCTGGAGCGCGTCCGCCAGATCCTGGAGGTCGACACCGCCGTCGTGCTGCTGATGGAGCGTCAGGCGCGCTTCCTGGTGGCGGCCGCGGCGAAGGGGCTCGAGGAGGAGGTCGGCCAGGACGTCCGCGTCCCGGTCGGCGAAGGCTTCGCCGGGCGTGTCACCGCCGAGCGCAGACCGGTCTACACCGACGACATCGCCAATGCCGGCGTGTACGACCCGCTGCTGGTCCGGCGGGGCCTGCGCGCCCTGCTCGGTGTTCCCCTCATCGCCGGTGGCACGCTGGTGGGCGTCCTGCACGTCGGGTCGCTCACCGAACGCCGGTTCACCCCGGACGAGACCGAGTTTTTGCAGGTCGCGGCCGCGCGGATCGCGATGGCGATGCATTCCCTGCTCAGCAGGGCCGAACGCGCCGGAGTGCTGGAACTGCAGCGCAGCCTGGTGCCGACCGCGCTGCCGACCGTCCCCGGCGTCGAGTTCGCCGCCCGCTACCGCCCCGGCAAGGCGAGCGTCGGGGGCGACTGGTACGACGTCTTCCCCCTTCCCTCCGGCGAGATCGGCATCGTCATGGGCGATGTGGCGGGCCACGGGCTCCCGGCCGCGGTCGTGATGGGGCGGATGCGCAGCGCCCTGCGGGCCTATGCGCTGGAGGCCGACGATCCGGCGGAGGTGCTGCGCAAGCTCGACCGCAAGTTTCAGCACTTCGAGCCGGAGGCGACGGCGACGGTGCTGTATGCGATGTGCGACGTCGGGAAGGGGCGGGTCCGGGTGTCGTCGGCGGGCCACTGGCCCCCGGTCCTCGCCCTGCCGGAAGGCGATGTCAGGTTCGTCGACCTGAAGACCGACGTCCTGATCGGTCTGGGGGACGACATGCCCCACCAGAGCACCGCCGTGACGCTGCCTCCGGGCGCCCTGCTGTGCTTCTACACCGACGGGCTGGTGGAGCGCCGCAACAGTGAGATCTCCCACGACCTCTCCCGCCTGCGCGACGCGGTGTACGCGGGTCCGCCCGAAGCGGTCTGCGCCGAGGTCATCTCGGCGCTCATCGGCCGTGAGCGGGCCGAAGACGACGTCGCGCTTCTGCTGATGCGCCGCACCCCGGGCTGACCCCCGGCGGCATCGGCTGCGCGAGCCGCTCAGGGCCGCCGACGGGCGTCCCAGGCGGTCCGGCCGGCGCATATCGCCGGGTCGCAGGGCCCGGGGATACCCGGAGGCGATCAGCATCCCCGCCAGGCGCGGCCGTGACGGCACGCCTGCGGGACCGCAGGCCGCCGCGCCGCACGGCAGCCGCCTCCGTCGAACGTCGGCTCTTTCGGCCGTTCACTGAGCACCGACCACGCCGCGGGCAGCACCACCGCACCGCATTCGCGGTACTCGGTGCGCGGCATGGACGAGGATGCTTCCCGCGTATTCCAGGTGCATGCCCGAATACCGTACGTCGTCACCGAAGCTCAGAAGACCGCCCCACTCGAAAAGCGTGCGGACACCGCGCATCCGCAATGTCACTCACCGCTGAGCGCGACCACGCAGAGTTTCCCGTTGAAAAATCGGAGAGATGGGGGATACTGCAAAACTTACGGCCGTTGACCCGGCGACTTGAATACGGTCGAGTTCCGACGGGACGGCGGTCGGGTTCGCTTCGTTCGATCGCGGTCCCTCGCCGTGATCGCGAGCGCCGTCGCCCCGGAGGGCACCTGCTCAGGTCCGCTTGCGCAGGACGCCTCCGTATTCGTACACCTTCGGGTTGAGCTTGGACGCGCCTTCGTAGTGGGCGATCTCGGCGGGCACCGGGGGCAGGGGAGGCTGCACGTCCATGGGACGCCACTGCGCCAGGTTCACCAGTCCCGGCTCCACCGGGTCCAGGTCGGACAGCAACCGGTCCACCTCCTCGGGGGTGCGGGTCTGCCAGGGGATGCCCGCGGCGGTGACGCGTTCGGTCATCAGCGCCCCCTCCGCCGGGTCCTCGCACACCACCTGCGAGAACGTGAGGTGGCTGCCGGGGACGGCCCGGTCGATGATCGTGGTGAGGATGCGCCGCGGGTCGAACTCGTCCGGCAGGTGGTGGCCGACCGACAGGAACAGCACCCCGACGGGCTCGTCGAAGTCGATGAGCCGCTGCACGTCCGGGTGCTGGAGGATCTCCTCCTGGTCGCGCATGTCGGCGGTGATCACGGTGGTGAGGTCGTTGTCGGCCAGCAGGGCGCGGCCGTGCACCAGCACGATCGGGTCGATGTCCACGTACACGACGCGGGCCTCGGGGGCGATGCTCTGCGCGACCTGGTGCACGTTGTTGTCGGTGGGCAGCCCGCAGCCCATGTCGATGAACTGCCGGATTCCGGCCTCGAGGGTCAGGTAGCGGACGGCGCGGTAGAGGAAGAGCCGGTTCTGCCGGGTGATGTCGAGGCCGGCCGGGAATTGCTCCAGTTGAGCCTTGATGAACTGCCGGTCGACTTCGTAGTTGTCCTTGCCGCCGAGCAGCCACCCGTACGCCCGCGCCGAGGTCGGCACGTCGCTCGGGATGTCGGGCGGAATCCACTCTTCAGCCACTGCACACTCCGTTTTGGGCATCGCGGGGCTCGAATGTCTGGCAGAGACGGTACTCCCTTTGAGGGAAAATTGTGATCTTGTGGTGCGATTCCGGTGTGCTGTAGGCCACTGTCCCGGGCCCGGCAGGTGATGCGCGGCGCCGGGAAGGGCACGGCGTTAGGGTGGGCGTCCGTGGAGGAGCTGGCGATCACCGTTGCGGGGGCCCGGGAGCCCGCCGTGGTGGACGCGGGACGCAATCCGTTCCTGGTGTACGTGGCGTCGTTGGAGAGTCCGCGGTCGCGGCGGGCGATGAGCGCGTGCCTGCACAGGCTGGCGGCGCTGTTCCACACCGCTTCGGGACGCGATCCCGGCCCCTCGCCCGCCGAGACGTTCCCGTGGGCGATGCTGCGGGCCGAGCACACCGCGGCGCTGCGGTCGCTGATCGCCGCGCAGACCACGCCCGGGCCGGACGGCGAGGAGCGTCCGTGGTCGCCCGCCTACCGCAACCAGCACCTGTCGGCGTTGCGCGGCGTGCTGCACACGGCGTGGCGGCTGGGGGAGATGTCCACCGACGACTACCAGCGGGCCAAGGCCGTCAAGAACTTCCGGGGGTCGCGGCTGCCCGCCGGGCGCAGCGTGCACGCCACCGAGTTCGCCGCGCTGCTGAAGGTGTGCGCCGACGATCCGTCTCCGGCGGGGCGGCGGGACGCGGCGCTGCTGGCCGTCCTCTACACCACGGGTGCGCGGCGCGCCGAGGTGGCGGCGATGCGCCGCGAGCACTACGACCCGGGCGAGCGGTCGCTGCGCATCGTCGGCAAGGGCGACAAGGAGCGGATGGAGTACGTGCACGAGGGCGCGGCGGTGCTGCTCGGCGCGTGGCTGGCGCTCAGCGAGCGCCCGAAGGGGCCGATGTTCACGCCCGTGCACAAGTCGGGGGCGATCCAGCATCGGGCGATGACGGACGCGGCCGTGCGCAACGCGGTCGTCAAGCGGCGGCGGGAGGCGGGGCTGCCGCCGATGACGCCGCACGACTTCCGCCGCACGTTCATCGGCGACCTGCTGGACCAGGGCGTCGATCTGGCGACCGTGCAGCAGCTGGTCGGGCACGCGTCGCCGGCGACGACGGCCCGCTACGACCGCAGGCCCGAGCGGCGGCGGCGCAGCGCGGTCGACCGGCTGGTGTTCCCGGCCGGGGTGTCATAGCCGGCGCAGTTCCTCGCCGATGACGGCGATGCCCTCGGCGATGTCGGTCGGGGTGCTGGCGGCGTGGCCGAGGACGAGCCCGGGCCGGTGCGGCCGCTGGGCGTGCCAGGACAGCGGCTGGGTCTTCACGCCGCGGGCCAGCGCCGCCGCGGCCAGGGCCACGTCGGACAACGCGCCGTCGAAGGTCATCGTCAGATGCAGGCCCGCGGCGGCGCCGTGCACGGAGGCGTCCGGCAGGTGCGCGGCGATCGCCCGGATCATGGCGTCGCGGCGCTTGCGGTGGCGCCGGCGCAGGTAGCGCAGGTGGCGTTCCATGTCGCCGGACTGCATGAGCCGCGCCAGCACCAGCTGCGGCAGCGCGGCGTTGCCCAGGTCGGTGAAGCGTTTGGCGTCCACGATGGCGTCGCGGTATCGGGGCGGTGCGAGCAGCCAGCCGATGCGCAGCGCCGGCGCCAGCAGCTTGGACACGGTTCCGGCGTAGAAGACGCGCTCGGGCAGCATGGCGCGCACGGCGGCGACGGGCGGGTGGTCGTAGCGGTGCTCGGCGTCGTAGTCGTCCTCGACGATCAGCCCTCCGCCGGCGGCCCACCGCATGAGCGCGCGTCGCCGCTCCCCGCCGAGCACCATGCCCATCGGGAACTGGTGGGCCGGGGTGAGCAGGACGGACGGCGCGTCGCCCAGCTCGTCCACCCGCAGGCCCTCGGAGTCGACGGGTACGGGCGGCGTGTCCATGCCCCAGTGGTGCAGGTGCATGCGCGCCCCCAGCGACCCGGGGTCCTCGACGGCCATGGTGGTGATGCCGTCGTTGCGCAGCACCTGGGCGACGAGCCCCATCGCCTGGGCGGTGCCCGCGACGATGATGACCTCGTCCGGATCGACCTTGATGCCGCGGTTGGGGGCCAGCCAGGCGGCGACGGCGCGGCGCAGCGCGGGTGTTCCGCGCGGGTCGCCGTAGCCGAGGCCGGCCGCCGGGAGTTCGCCGATGACGGCGCGTTCGGCGCGCAGCCACGCCGACCGGGGGAACGCGGCCAGGTCGGGCAGGCCGGGGGACAGGTCGATGCGGGCGGGTGAGCTGCGCAGGGCGTCGAAGACGTCGGCGCGGGGTTCGGGGCCGAACACGGCGGTCCTGCGCGGGGCGGCGGACGGCCGCGGTGCGGCCGGCTGGGACGTCGACACCGGGGCCGCGACGACGATCGTGCCCGCGCGGCCGCGTCCGGCGACGTGGCCGTCCTCGCCGAGCCGCCGGTAGGCCTCGGTGACCACGCCGCGCGACACGCCCAGCTGCGCGGCGAGCACGCGGGTGGCGGGGAGCCTGCTGCCGATCGGCAGCCGTCCGTCGGCGATGGCGTGCCGCAGCCGCCGGGCCAGCCAGTCCGACAGCCCGCCCGGCGGCGCGTCCCGCACGTCCAGTTGCAGGAAGTCCGCACCGCACGTTATGGACCGGTCATTATGGTCGCTATTGGACCTGTGCATTGGGCCATATTGCCAGCAGGGTGACAGACATGAACACCGACATCCTCCCGGGCAGAAGCTACGTCCACGGATATTCCGAACACGAGACGCGCAGGCTCGGCGACCAGGCCGAGACGCTGGCGGCGCTGCTGCACTCCGGCACCGCCTACCCGGACGGCAGCCGGGTGCTCGAGGTGGGGTGCGGCGTCGGCGCGCAGACGGTGCACCTGGTGGCCAACAGCCCGGGCGCGCACTTCGTGGCGGTCGACGTGTCGGAGGACTCGCTGCGGCGGGCGCGCGCCCGCGTCGCCGCCGAACGGCCCGGCGCCCACGTCGAGTGGCACCGCGCCGACCTGTTCGACCTGCCGTTCCCCGACGCGGCGTTCGACCATGTCTTCGTGTGCTTCGTCCTGGAGCACCTGCGGGACCCGGCCCGGGCGCTGGCCGGGTTGCGCCGCGTCCTGGCCCCGGGCGGCACGATCACGGTGATCGAGGGGGACCACGGTTCGGCGATCTTCCATCCGGACAGCCGCTACGCGCAGGCGACGATCGAGTGCCTGGTCCGCCTGCAGGCCGCCGCGGGCGGGGACGCCCTGGTGGGGCGGCGGTTGCAGCCGCTGCTGTTCGAGGCCGGGTACATGCAGGTCGCGGTCGGCCCGCGTACCGTGTACGCCGACCGGACCCGTCCCGCGCTGGTGGAGGGCTTCACCCGCAACACCTTCATCGCGATGGTCGAGTCGGTGCGGGACGACGCGCTGGCCGCCGGTCTGATCACGGCGCCCGAATGGGACCGCGGCATCGCCGACCTGCGCCGCACCGCCGACCCCAACGGCACGTTCCACTACACCTACTTCAAGGGCGTCGCCGTCAACCCGCGCCGGTAGGGCGCCGCTCGCGCCGCGCGGACCGGGGCGCGACGGGGGCGGCGCCGAGCCGGGCACCGCCCCCTGCTCCAACCGTTCACCGGGTTCGCGCCTGCGCGCAGGCCGCTACATACGCCGGTCATCCATGCGCGAACGGTGGCGCGGCCCCAGGGCGAAATCCCTTTGCCCATGATCGAACAGCTGTGCTGCAATCGCCGCCGTGACCCTTGCGAGCGATCAGCAGGACGAGGAGCACCGGGCGTTCAGGACGCGCATGCGCATCCTGTGGTCGTTCGCCCGCCCGCACACCGGCACGCTCGCGCTGGGACTGCTGCTGGCGCTGCTGAGCTCGGCGCTCGGGCTGGCCACGCCGATGGTCACCAAGTGGGTGCTCGACGCGCTGGACGAGTCGGCGTCGCTGACCGGTCCCGTCCTGACCCTGCTGGGCCTGTTCGCGATCAGCTGCCTGGTGGGGTACTGGCAGTGGGTCCTGATGGGCACGCTGGGCGAACGCGTGGTGCTGGAGGCCCGCGAGTCCATGGTGCGGCGCCTGCTGCGCGCCACCGTGCCCGCCGTCACCCGCCGCGCTCCGGGCGAGCTGGTCACCCGGGTCACCTCCGACACCGTGCTGCTGCGCGAGGCCGCCGCCGACGCGGTGGTCGGGCTGATCAACGGGACGGTGATGCTGGTCGGCACGCTGGTGCTGATGGCGGTGCTCGACCCGGTGCTGCTGGCCGCCACCGTGACGGCGGTCGTGCTGGTCGGCGCCGTGTACGGGGCGCTGATGCCGGGCATCGCCAACGCGCAGGAGCGCGCCCAGGACGACCTCGGACGGCTCGGCGGTGTGCTGGAGGGCATGCTGCGCGCCATCCGCACCGTGAAGGTGAGCCGCGCCGAGCACCGCACCGCGGAGCGGATCGTGGCCGACGCCCGTTCGTCGGCCGCGTTCGGGATGCGGGCGATCCGCCGGCAGGCGCTGGCCTGGACGATCTCCTGGTCGGGCGTGCAGATCGCGATCATCGTGATCCTGCCCCTGGGGGCGTGGCGCGCGGCCGAGGGGCAGCTGCCGCTGTCGAGTCTGGTCGCGTTCCTGCTGTACGCGTTCGGGCTGCTGGACCCGATCATGGAGTTGAGCCAGAACGCCTCCGATCTGCAGGAGGGGCTCGTCGCCGCCGAACGCATCCGCCAGGTCGACGAGCTGGAGGTCGAGCCCGACCCCGCGCCGCGGCCCGCGGCCGTCCGCGACCGCACCGCCCGTGACGACGGAGCCGAGCGGCCCGTGCTGGAGCTGCGCAACGTCACCGCCGCCTACGGACCGGACGCCGCCCCGGCCGTGCGCGGGATCGATCTGGTGATCCCGCGCCGCGGGCACGTCGCGATCGTCGGTCCGTCGGGCGCGGGCAAGACGACGCTGTTCTCCCTCATCCTGCGGTTCCTGGAGCCGCAGGGCGGCGAGATGCTGCTGGACGGCCGTCCGTACCGCGACCTCACCCATGACGAGATCCGGTCCCGGCTGGCCTACGTGGAGCAGGACACCCCGATCGTGCCGGGCACCATCCGCGACAACCTGCTGTTCTCCCATCCCGAGGCGTCCGAGGAGGAGATCGGGCAGGTGCTGGCGGCGGTCCGGCTCGACGGCAAGGTCGAGAGCCTGCCGGGCGGCCTGGACACGCCGCTGTCGGGCACGACCGTCTCGGGCGGGGAGCGCCAGCGCATCGCGCTGGCCCGGGCGCTGCTGCGCACGCCGGACGTGCTGCTGCTGGACGAGGCGACCGCGCAGCTCGACGGGCTCACCGAGGCCGCCGTCCACGACTGCGTCCGGGCACGCGCGGACTCGGGGGCCGTGGTGACGATCGCGCACCGGCTGTCGACCGTGATCGACGCCGACACCATCGTGGTGCTGGAGGACGGCCGCGTCCGCGCCCGGGGCAGCCACGAGGAGCTGCTGGCCGCCGACGCGCTGTACCGGGAGCTGGTGGAGGCGCTGCGCATCGCCGACCGCGCCCCCTCCGGCTCGGGCGTCGGCTAGGAGCGGGCCCGGGCCGGTGCGGGCGGCGGTCCGGGGGCCAGGACGGGCCAGGGCGCGTGCCGCTCCACGGCGGCGGCCAGGCGCAGCAGGGTCGCCTCGCGGCCGTGCGGCGCGACGGCCTGCAGGCCCACGGGGGTGCCGTCGCGGGCGAGGCCGGCGGGGATGCTGATCGCGGGGTGGCCGGTGACGTTGAATCCCCAGGTGAGGCTGACGCTCATGGCCGTGCCGGGCCCGGCGTGCCCGTGCGCGGGGATCGGCGTCGTCGGGGTCAGCAGCACGTCGGCCTGGTCGAACACCTCGCGCAGGCGGGCGTCGTTGGCCGAACGCAGCCGCGCGGCGGCCGAGGGGGAGGGCCGTTCCCGCATCTCCCGCCACGCGGGTTCGGGGTCCAGCAGCCGGACGGGGGCGGGCCGCCAGGTGATCGCGCCCGCGTCGTTCAGCCGGTCGGCGGCGGCGCGGGCGACGGCGGCCTGCTCGGGATCGACGGCGGCGAACCCCAGGGGCGTCGACCAGGCGGCGCGCAGCCCGGCCGGAAGGTCGTCGATGGTGAACGGCTCGTCCAGCAGCACCGACAGATGGAGGGCGGCGTCGCGGGCGGTGCGGACGGCAGCGCCCAGTGCCGCCAGCCCCGAGGGGTCGCGGGTGGGCAGGCGCGCGTTGGTGGGTTTGAGCGCGAGGACTCCGCACCAGGCGGCGGGGATGCGCAGGGAGCCGGCTCCGTCGCTTCCGGTGGCCAGCGGCACGATGCCCGCGGCCACCGCCGCGGCGGACCCGGCCGACGAGCCGCCGGGGGTGCGGTCGGGCCGCCAGGGGTTGAGGGTGGGGCCGCGGTCGGTGTGCCCCCAGGTCTGCCAGTCGGTGCTCGGCCGGGGCACCGACGTCAGTCCCACCACGACGCAGCCCTCGCGGCGCAGCCGTTCGGTCTGCGGCGCCTGGATCCGCTGCCAGGCCTTGACCGCGATCGGCACGCCCGCCAGCCGCGGCCGCTCCCCGCGCGCCACCGCCCGGTCCACCGCCCGCGCGGCGGCCAGCGCCTGGTCGGGCCACACGTCACGGAACGCCCGCAACCGCGGATCGATCTCGCGCACCCGCGCCAACGCGGCGGCCGCCATCTCGACCGCGGACACCTCGCGCCGGGTCACCATGTCCGCCACCGCCGTCGCGTCCAGTGCCGCCAGGCCGTCGTCCATGCCGCCCCTGCCTTCACTTGCGGCCCCGCCCCCGGGACGCGATCGCTGTCGAGTTCGGTGAGTCCGACAGACTACGCGCGCCCGCCGACGGTGGCGACGCCGATACCGGGCGTGCAGGCCGGCTCCCTGCGGACGGTGCCCGCCCACCCAGTTGCGTACGCCGTACCCGGTTGCCTACCCTCAAGACATTCATGCGTACGGCGTACCCAGTTGGAGGGGTGATGGAAGAGCCGATCGTCGTGGCCGAAGGGCTGCACAAACGCTTCGGCACGACACAGGCGTTGCGCGGCCTGGACCTGACCGTCCCGGCGGGCACGGTGTGCGGGGTGCTCGGCCCCAACGGGGCGGGCAAGACGACGCTGATCAGAATCCTGGCGACGCTGGCGGCCCCGGACGCGGGCCGGGCCCGCATCGCCGGGCACGACGTCGTGCGCGAGGCCGACCGGGTGCGGGCGCGCATCGGGCTGGCCGGGCAGTACGCCGCCGTCGACGAGAAGATGACCGGCCGCGGCAACCTGCGCATGTTCGCCCGCCTGTACCACCTGCCGCGCCGCGAGGCGCACCGGCGGGCCGACGAACTGCTGGAGCGGTTCGGCCTGGCCGAGGCCGCCGACCGGCAGGTCGGCGGATACTCCGGCGGCATGCGCCGCCGACTGGACCTGATCACCTGCCTGATCCTGCGCCCGGCGGTGCTGTTCCTGGACGAGCCGACCACCGGCCTGGACCCGCGCAGCCGCGGCGAGATCTGGGACGCCATCCGGCGGCTGGTCGCCGACGGCACCACCGTCCTGCTGACCACGCAGTACCTGGACGAGGCCGACCAGCTCGCCGACGACATCGCCGTCGTCGACCACGGCCGCGTCATCGCCACCGGCACGCCCGACGCCCTCAAGGCCCGGCTCGGCGACCGGCTCGACGTCGTCCTGCAGGACCGGGCGCAGCTGGAGCACGGCGCGTCGGTGCTGGCCGGGCTCACCGGAGCCGAACCGGCCGTCGACGCCGAACACGCGCGCCTCGGCGTCGCCCTGCCCGGCGACACCGTGCGCCTGGCCGACGTGGTGCGCGAACTCGACCGCGCCGGGGTCGCCGCCGCCGATGTCAGCCTGCGCCGCCCGACGTTGGACGAGGTGTTCCTCAGCCTCACCGGCCGCCCCGCCACCGAGCAGCCCGACCACGCCGACGAGACCGCACCCGTGAAGGAGGCGGTGTGATGACCGCTGCGCCCATGCCCGCCCCGCCCGCGTCCCTGGCCGGGCGGCTGCGCTGGACCGCCGCCGACGCCTCCGTGCTGGTCGGCCGGGAGCTGAGCAAGCTGCGCCAGGAACCCGGCCAGCTTCTCACCGCACTGATCTTCCCGGGGATCATGGTGCTGCTGTTCGGCTACGTGTTCGGCAGCGCCATCCAGGTGCCCGGCGGCGACTACCGCGAGTACCTGATGCCCGGCCTGTTCTCCATGATCACCTTCAGTGCGGTGCTGGCCCTGATGCTGCAGGTCGCCACCGACGCCTCCCACGGTGTCATGGACCGGTTCCGCTCGATGCCGATGGCGCGTTCCGCGGTGCCGCTCGGGCAGGTCGGCGCGGACACGCTGGTCAGCGGGCTGCTCGCGCTGCTGATCATGGTGGGTGCCGGGCTGCTGGTCGGCTGGCGCCCGCACAACGGGCCGGTCGCCACCGCCGAGGCGTTCGCCCTGCTGCTGCTGATCCGGTTCGCGCTGAGCTGGGTGGGCTGCTACCTGGGCCTGCTGGTGGGCGACGAGCGGACCGCCGACAACTTCGTGCCGCTGTCGCTGCCGGTGTCGATGCTGTCCAACTCGTTCGTCCCCACCGACGGGATGCCCGCCTGGCTGCGCGTGGTGGCCGAATGGAACCCCGTCAGCGCGATGACCGCGGCCTCCCGCGACCTGTTCGGCAACCCCGGCGCGCCCACCGGGGACGACCTGCCGCTGCCGCTGGCCCACCCGGTCGCGGCGGTGCTGGTGTGGTCGGCGGTGCTGCTGGCGGTGTTCGTGCCGCTGACGATCCGCGCCTACCAGCGGCGCGGCCGCTGAACGCCCCGTCCCCGCCGGGCCGCTCACGCGCGGTCCGGCGGGGCGGCCACCGGTGCGGATCAGCAGATCGGCCGGGGGCGGCCCGGTCTCCTGCCGCAGCCGCTCGGCAGGCCGCTGCGTCATGCGCTCTCCAGAGTGCCGCGAACCGTGGTGACTCGATTGCGTAACGCAGCCTAGGGGCCGCCCCGGCACCCGCCATGTATCCCGACGGCGGTATCGGCGTCGATTGGGCGACAGTGACACGGCCAGTGAACGGAAGGGCTGACCAGCGCACCGGACGGGTATCGCCAGCCTCGTGCCCCCAGCAGCCCGATGCCCGCTGGCTGCCCTTTTCCCTTGGAGACCATCGTGAACCACCATGTCGTGCGATCGGCCGGGTCGGCGGTCCGGGAGCCTCACGAGTGGAGTCCGGAGGAGGTCGACGCGGCGCTGCGGGATGCCTTCGCCGAACGCCGGCCCGCCACCGTCGACGGCCTCGGCCGCGTCCAGCGCTACGCGCGGATCCCGCCCGGAAAGCCGGTGCGTCCGCTGCTGACGGTCTGGTCGGCCCTGGCGGTCGGCGGCCGCCTGGACCACGTGCTGCCCGTGGCCGTCGGCAGCGAGGCCGCGCACACCGCCGGCCTCGTGCACGACGGCGACGGTATCCGCCGCTCCAGGCCCGCCGTCCCCCTCGCCCTCGGCGCCGAACCGGCCGTCATCGCGGGCAACGCGCTGCTCATCGAGTTCCTCGGGGCGCTCGTCCGCGTCGCCGACCGCGGCGTGCCGCCGCAGGCCGTGCTGGAGACGATGCGGATCGCCGCCGAGGCCGGAGCCGCCGCCCGCCGCGGCGCCTACGACGAGCTCGCGCTGGCCGGTCGGCTCGACTGCCCGGTCGAGACGTACCTGGCCATGGCGCACGGCAAGACCGCCGTGTTCACCCGCGCCGCATGCGAGTCCGGGGCGGTGCTCGGCGGCGCCGACCCCGAGCAGGCCGCCGCCCTGGCCGCCTTCGGCGAACGGTACGGCATGGCCTTCCAGATCCGCGACGACATGCTCGCCCACCGCACCGGCGACGCCGCGTCCAAGAACGGCAGGCCCGCCGTCAGCGACCTGCGCAACCGGCGCCCCACCCTCCCGCTCCTGCTGGCCTACCAGCGCGGCAACGGCCAGCAGCGCCGCACGCTGCGCCGCGCACTCACCCGGCGCGCCCCGTCCCTGCAGCAGGTGCACCAGATCCTGCACGACACCGGCGCACTGGCCCGCGCCCGCCACATGGCCGACCAGTACTGGATCCGAGCCCGCCAAGCCCTGGACCGGCTGCCGCAAAGCCGGGCCCGCGCCGAACTGGCCGCCATGCCCCTACCCGCCCCGTAGCACGGGCAGGGCGACGGCCCGGCCGCCGTTCGGCCGGGCCGTCTCGAACTCACACCCCGAACGGCGCCGGATACCGGACGACGCCCCGCGGCACCTCGGCCCCCTCGTTCAGGACCAGCGCCATCAGCGCCTCGTCCGGCACCTCGAACGACACCCCGATGCCGAACCGGGACGCCCGCGTGAACCCGAACCTCGGGTAGTACTCCGGATGCCCCAGCACGATCACCAGCCGTTCGCCCGCCCGCTCGGCGGCGCGCAACGCGGCGGCCGTGACCGCCTCGCCCACGCCCCGGCGCTGGAACGCGGGCAGCACGGCGACCGGCGCCAACGCCAGCGCGGGCACCTCACCCACGTGGCACCGCGTCAGCAGTGCGTACCCGACGACCCGGCCGCCGGGCTCTTCGGCCACCCACGCCAGACCGGGCAGCCACGCCGCGTCCCGCCGCAGGGCGTCGACCAGATCGGCCTCCTCGGCGGTGGGGAACGCCGCCTGCAGCACCCGCCGCACGTCGGCGACGTCCTGGGAGGTCTCGGGCCGCGTCGTCCAGGCGCTCACCGCTTCCTCCCCTCGTGCTTGTACTTCTGCCGCAGCGACCTGCTGATCGCCCTGTACCGGTTCTCGCGTTCGGCGCGCAGACGCGCGTCGCTGCGCGAGGCGATCCACTCGTTCTCGCGCAGCAGCTTGCGGTAGCTGTCGAGGCGGCGGCGCGTCAGCACACCGTCCTCGACCGCCGCCAGCACGGCGCACCCCGGCTCGGCGTGGTGCCCGCAGTCGGCGAACCGGCAGTCGGCGGCCAGTTCCTCGATGTCGGCGAACGTCTGCTCCAGCCCGTCCGCCGCGTCCCACAGGCCGACGCCGCGCAGCCCCGGCGTGTCGATGAGCACGCCGCCTCCCGGCAGCGGCAGCAGCTCGCGGTGCACGGTGGTGTGCCGCCCCTTGCCGTCCGAGGCGCGCACGGCACCGGTGGCGAGCCGCTCCTCGCCCAGCAGGGCGTTGCCGAGCGTGGACTTGCCCGCACCGGACGGCCCGATCAGCACCACCGTCCCGGTGAGCAGCGCGGCGAACGCGTCCACGCCGAACCCGGTGGCGGCGCTGACGGCCACCACGTCCACCCCGGGCGCGGCCGCCGCGACCTCCGCCTCGATCTCGGCCGTGTCACCGACCTGGTCGGCCTTGGTGAGCACGACGACGGGACGGGCGCCGCTCTCCCAGGCCAGCGCGAGCATCCGCTCCAGCCGCCCAAGATCCACCGGGACGGCCAGCGACACGGTCACCGCGACCGTGTCGACGTTGGCGGCGAGCACCTGCCCCTGCGAGCGGCCGGACGCCGACGACCGCACGATCGCCGTACGACGCGGCAGCAGATGCGTGACCACCGGCCGGTCACCGGGCCGCAGCACGGCCCAGTCACCCGTGCACGGCCCGTTCACCCGCGAGGTGTCGGCGCGCACGGGCCCGTGCTCGGTGACGAGATCACAACGCCCGCGGTCGACGCGGACGATACGGGCCGGCGCCAGCCCTTCGGCACGGTACGCCGCGAAGGCGTCATCGAAGTACTCGTCCCAACCGTAGACGGCAAGGACGTCAGAAGACTCGAACAATGGAATGGAACCCCATGTGTCAGGGGGCCGCCCGGCGCGCGGAAGAGCGTCAGCCGGCGACCCGGGAAATGTGGTCGGCCTCGGAGTCGCGCGCAGCGACAACCGCCGCGACGGCCATGGACCACACCTCCCTTCGGTTCCAGCGCCCTACTCTAACGCCCCGTCTCGGAACACGCCTCCCAATTCCCCCAATACCGCCCCTTCTCTCCGCAACCCAGACGGGCCGGCCGCCACACCCACCACGCTCGCCAAGGATGCGAAGCACCGCGCGCGGCACGCCCTCCGCGCCGCGCCCACCCACCCCACCTTCCTGCCGGACGGGGCCACGGACCGCCTCGACGACGCATCACCCGACCGGACCGGCCCAGCCTCCGTGCCCTCAAGCGCTGTGGCTGGGACCGGTGAGGCGGTGCGTGTGGTACTGGCTTTGCGCCGTGTCCACTGCGAACCACAGCGACGTGGGGTCACGCCGCACGATCGTCACGTCCCGCCCCCGCAAGGCGGTCCAAGTGGAGGTGCGCGCGTCGTAGAGGAACGCCCAGTGCGGATACGCCCGACGCAGTCGCCACAGGATGGTCATGGCGTCGGGCGCGCGGTTCTCCACCGCATCTCACCGTCCGCTCGAGTCCCCGACGGCCAGCACGCGCACCACCGCCCGTGCGGCGAGCTCGGGGGTGCTGGTGAGGGTGATCCGCTCACCCCACGACCACATGAACCATGTCTCACCCGGCTTGTCGCCGGGCTGCACGGTGATGTCCTCGGCGAACCGCCCCGCCGCCACTGGGTTGTTGACGTGCAGGAACGCCCGCCCGCGCCACGGCCGGTGCAGCCGGACGTAGAACTCCGGCGCCACCTCCCGAAGCGCCAGACGAAGCCCCTCCAGGTGCCGCACCTCGTCCGGCTCCGCGTCCACGGCCATCCGATCTCCTCTCTCGCAGCCGACGATTCACGCAGAGTGACGACCTGAGGGATCGACGTGGAGAGCGTCTGCCGTCTCATCATTCGATACGGCGACCGCCCACTAGGCATTTGCTGGGCATTTCGCGGAGAGGCCGGACGCCACCGAAGCACCCATCACACAATGAGTGAGACATTGATCACTGTCGGCAAGGGGGTAATGGTGCGACGGGTCCCGCAGCCTCGGCCGGGCTTGATCACCGCCCGTAAGCGATTCGGCCTCTCCCAGGAGCAGGCCGCCGAACGGGTGGGCGTGTCGTCCTCCACCTGGGCGCGCTGGGAGCAGGGCAAGGTGGATCCCCACGCGAGCCAGCGAGCGCGCATCGCTCTGGCCTTCGCCGCCACGCTCGACCAAGTCGCGTCCTGGCTAGATGTTCTGTCCCGACAGGTTGGTGACGCGGCTGGCGGGTGGGAGGCCGCCG
>NZ_BAABDO010000017.1:0-77715 GCF_039539665.1 Actinomadura keratinilytica | reverse complement strand
CGGGCAGCGGGCGCCGCGCGGCCGCGTCCTGCTCCGGGCCGTCCGGGCGGGCGACGCGGTACACCAGGTCCGCGCCCGCCGCGGTGCGCTCCAGGCCGATCCAGGCGTAGGCGTCGCCGAGCACCGCCAGCCCGGCGCGGGCGCCCGGCTCGACGGCGGTCAGGGTGAGGTCGGTGGCGGCGGTGAAGGCCTCGGCGGGCAGCCGCTGGCCGAGCACGCCGGGCAGGCGGCGCAGGTCGCCGGCGTCGGCGCTGCGCACGCAGGCCAGGCGGAGCCCGCCGCCGGGCGCCCGCCCGGTCCACGCCGGGTCGGGGACGCCCTGCCAGGTCCACTGCGGGCCGAACCGCCCGCCGGGGAAGTCGTCGCCGGCCGCGGGGGCGGCGGGCGGCTCGCCCGGCACGGGTTTGCGGTGCCGCCGGACGGGCGTGCCGTGCGCGCCGATCTCGGGCCAGCCGTCCGCGCGCCAGCGCATGGGCTGCAGGTGGACGACGCGGCCGTAGGCGCCCCGGTCCTGGAAGTGCAGGAACCAGTGGCCGCCGTCGGGGGCGTCCACCCAGGCGCCCTGGTGCGGGCCGTTGACGTCGCTGTCGCCCTGCTCCAGGACGACGCGGTGCTCGTAGGGCCCGAAGACGCCGGGCGCGCGGAAGGCGTACTGCCAGCCGGTGGCCACTCCCCCGGCGGGTGCGAAGATCCAGTAGTGGCCGCCGTGCCGGTACAGCTTGGGGCCCTCCAGGGTGCGGCAGCCGGGGATCTCGTCGCCGTCCACGACGACCGTGCCCTCGTCCAGCAGCCGGGTGGCGTCCGGGGCCATCCGGTGCAGGGTGAGCCGGTTGTTGAACCCGGCGCGGCTCTTGGCCCAGGCGTGCACCAGGTAGGCCGAGCCGTCCGCGTCCCACAGCGGGCAGGGGTCGATGAGGCCGCGTCCGGGCTTGAGCAGGCGCGGCCGCGTCCACGGCCCGGCGGGGTCGGCGGCGGTGACGACGTAGATCCCGTGGTCGGGGTCCGGGTAGAAGATCCAGAACCGGCCGGCGTGGTGGCGCAGCGCCGGCGCCCACACGCCGTGGCCCCAGCGCGGCGCCGCGTACGCCCCGGCCGGTTCGGGTTCGGGCAGCGCGTGCCCGATGATCGTCCAGTTGACCAGGTCGCGGGAGTGCAGCACGGGCAGGCCCGGGACCCGGTGGAAGCTGGAGGCGGTCAGGTAGTAGTCGCGGCCGACGCGGATCGCGTCGGGGTCGGACCAGTCGGCGTTCAGCACCGGGTTGCGGTACGTGCCGTCGCCCAGGTCGGCGGTCCACGGCGGCCGGACCGCCGGACCGGGCGCGGTCACGGAGCCGGACGTGTTCACGGTGTCGGGCACAGGGCCTCCCGCAGCTTGCCGATCTCGGCGTCGGACAGGTGCCCGTCGGCGACGACCGTCACGACGCGCCGGGCCACGGCGCCGCCCGGCGGCACCTCCACGGGGCGCTCCCAGGCCAGCGAGGACCCCACCCCCGGGTACTCGGCGACCCGCACGAACCACGGGTCGGCGGCGGTGGCGGCGTCGGCGGGCAGGAACGCCAGCGTCCAGGCGCGGCCGTCGGGCGCGGTGCCGGTCAGCGCCAGCCAGTCGGCGCGGGCGCCGTGCACGGCCTGCTCGCCCTCGGCGTGCGGCGCGCGCACCCGGATGCCGGCGGACGTGCCGGGCGCCCGCCAGAAGAACCCGCCGTATCCGGCGCCGGGCCGCCCGTTGGTGGCGGGGCTGCCGATCCGCAGCGGCCCGCGGGTGGCGTTGGTGAGCGTGAACGCCACGTCCAGCGCCCAGTGGCCGCCCGCCGCGACCGCGCGCACGTCCCGCCGTTCGCGCAGGGCGGCCTCGCCGTCGGCGCCGATCCAGGCGAGGGTCTCGGTGAAGGCGTCGGCGGCGCGGCCCGCCCAGCCCAGGTGCCGCTGCACGCCGTGGTTGTCCAGCCAGGTCGGGCCGCGGCCGCGGACGAACGTGCGGCCGCCCCAGAAGTTGCGCCCGCCGACGTCGGGCACGGCGATGCTGACGCCGAGGTGGTGCCGGTGGTCGGCGGGCGCCAGCTCGGTGACCTCGGTCCCGGCGAGGGTGCGCACCGGGTGGAAGTAGGGGCGGGGCGACAGGCCGGCCGGCAGGTCCGGCCGCGTCACGTACTCGGCGACCGCGCGTCCCGCGCAGGTCAGCTCCACCGGGTCGGCGGTCATCCGGGCACCTCCTCGCGGACCGCCCACGGCGCGCCCAGCTCCGAGAACAGGGCGAGGCGTTCGGCGCTGGCCGCGACCAGCGCCTCGACGCCGGGCAGCTCGCGCCGCTGCTCCCCGTCCGCGCTGGTGACGCGCTGCAACCCGTCGGGGATGGGCAGCGGGTCGGGCGCGGTGCGCACGGCGTCCAGCACCCGCATGAACGCGGCGGTGCGCTCCGGCGGGACGAGCAGCCCGGCGTCGCCGCGCACGTGGGCGAGCAGGTTGTCCAGCAGGTCGGTGCGCGGGTGGACGGAGACGACCGGGTCGCGGCCCGGCCGCTCCAGGCGCACCTCGTCGCGGGTGTAGGTGAGGACGATGCGCCCCTTTTCGCCGTGCACGATCAGGTACGGCTCGTTGCGCCTGGGCGCGCACAGCGTCACCGCGACCGTGACGGCCGTGCCGCGCGCGGTGCGCAGCCGCAGGCAGGAGGTGTCGTCGCTTTCGATCGGGAAGGCGTGGAACAGCTCCAGCTCGACGCCTCCGACGTCGTCCGGGCCCTCGCTGCCGTCCACGGCCAGGGCGGTGGCCAGGGCGTGCGCGAACGGGTTGGTCAGCGCGCCGTCGACCACGTCGGTGCCGCCGATGCGCCGCCGCCCGGCCCACGGGGCGCGGGCGAAGTAGGCGGACGTGCGCAGCCACGCCCCGGCGGCGCCGATCCCCCGCACCCGGCCGACCGCCCCGTCGGCGATCAACGCGCGCACCGCGGGGATCGCCGCCGAGCCCAGGCTCTGGAAGCCGATCTGGCAGGCGCGTCCGGCGTCCCGCACCCCGGCGGCGACGCGCTCGAAGTCGGCGTAGGTGGCGGCGGGCGGCTTCTCCAGCAGGACGTGCGCACCGCGCGCCACCGCCGCCAGCGTCAGCTCGGCGTGGGTGGGGATGGGCGTGGCGACGATGACGACCTCGGCGCCGGTGCGGTCGATCAGCGCGGGCAGGTCGGGCGACTGCTCCGGCGCCGGGTCGAACCCGGCGAGCGCCGCCTCGTCCACCGGCCGCAGGTCGCAGACGCCGGCCAGGCGCGCCGTCCCGGCGGCGGCCGCCCGGCGCAGGTTGTCCAGGTGCCGGCGCCCGTGCCCGTGGGCGCCGACCAGGATGACGCCCGTCATGACACGCGGCCCGCTCCGGCCCGGGCGCGCACCAGGCCCGGGACGGCGGGGGCGGGGTCGATGCGGCCGTGCAGGGTGGGCGTCCAGCCGACGTCGCCCGACAGGTCGGGGTCGTTGGCGGCGTTGAAGGCGGCCAGGGCGTCGACGGGCCGGTTCCCCACGTAGGTGCCCTCGGCGTGGATCGCGGTCCCGCCCCAGTTGTAGATGATCTTCTCGGCGGGGGTGCCGGCGCTGAAGTGGTTGTTCTGCGCGTAGATCGCCGACTCCTTGCCCGCGCCCCAGGCGTACAGCGACTGCGGCGACCACACGTAGGAGTTGTTGTAGACGTGCACCCGCCCGTACCGCACCCGCGGCACCCGCTGGATCAGGCCGCGGAACTCGTTGTGGTGCAGGGTGACGCGCAGCTTGCCGCGGTCGCCGGTGGCGCTGTCGCTGTTGCCCCACAGCAGCGACTTGTCGTGGTCGGCGAACTTCGACCAGGAGACCGTCACCAGGTCGCTGCCGTTCACCACGTCGAGCAGGCCGTCGTGGTGCAGCCACACCTTGCCGAAGTACTTGGGCTCGGCCGAGTCGGGGCGGTCGCCGTCGCCGAGCGTGACGTGGTCCACCCACACGTGCCGGGAGCCGGAGACGGTGATGTTGTCGAACTCGGTCTTCCAGTCCTCGCCCGACCAGCCGGGGAAGCAGTCGTAGGCGTCCTGCACGTCCAGGTTGCGGATGATGACGTTCTCGGCGTCCTGCACCGTCAGGTTGATGCCGGTCAGCCGCGCGCCCCCGCCGGCGCCGACGATCGTGGTGTTGGAGCCGATGCGGACGACCACGTCCTTGCGCTGGTTGGCGGTGGAGCGCTTGCGGGCCTCCTCCAGCGGCCCGGACGCGGGCCCGCTCCAGTGCGCCGGGTCGTACGCCTCCAGGTAGGCGTCGAGGCTGTATTCGGGGTCGGCGTAGGCGTCGCAGTCGTCGCCGCCCTTCAGGTGGCCCCGCACGTACACGATCTTCGGGGTGTCGCCGGCGACGGCGGCGGCCAGTTCCTGCCGGGTGCGGACGGTGACGACGTTCTCGGGGGCGGCCGCGGCGCCGCCGGTGGTGCCGCCCTCGGCGGCCGCCCACCCGTCGTTCGGCGCGAGCGTCTGGCGGCCCAGGTCGGTGCGGTGCCCCCCGCTCTGGGAGGCGGCGCCCTGGGAGGCGGCGCGGGGCGCGGCGGCGTGGGCGGCCTGCGCGGCGAGGGCGCCGCTGATGGCCAGGGCGGACGTGACGACCGTCGCGGTGAGCTTCACGAGTTTCCTCCGTCGTCGTCGAGCCGGGTGCTTTTCAGCAGGTCCGCGTCGAAGCGCAGCCCGAGTCCGGGGCCGTCGCCGGGACGCAGCAGGCCGTCGTCCCCGATCCGCACGGGCGGCGGGGCGGCGGTGTCGAGCAGGCCGAGCGCGGCGAACGAGGCGTCCTCCACGTCCTCGACCATCGCGGGCAGCGGCAGGCAGCACGCCAGCTGCCCGGACAGCTCGGGCAGCAGGTGCGGATGGACGGGCACGTTGAACGCGCGGGCCAGGTCGGCGATGCGCAGGAACGGGGTGACGCCGCCGACCCGCACCACGTTGGGCTGCAGGATGTCGCAGGCGCCCGCGGTGAGCAGGTCGCGGAACTGCCAGGGGGTGTGGGTGTTCTCGCCGAGCGCGATCGGCACGCCGGGCGCGCCCTCGCGCAGCCGCGCGTACGCCTGCACGTCGTCGGCGGGCAGCGGCTCCTCGATCCAGTACGGGTCGTAGGGGCGGAACGCCTCGATGGCGCGCAGTGCGCGGGGCAGGTCCCACAGCTGGTTGGCGTCCAGCATGAGCCGCACGCCGGGGCCGATGACGCGGCGGACGGCGGCGACCCGGGCGACGTCCTCGTCCAGGTCCGCCAGCCCGACCTTGATCTTCACGGCGGGCAGGCCCCGCCCGACCCAGCGCCGCGCCTGGTCGGCCAGCTCGTCCACGGTGTAGTGGCGGTTGACGCCGCTGCCGTAGACGGGGACGGCGTCGCGGCGGCGGCCGACCGCCTCGGCCAGGCCGGCCGGGGCGCGCAGGTCCCACAGCGCCAGGTCGACGGCGGCCAGCGCGATCGTGGTGAGCCCGCCGCGCCCGGCCTCGTGCAGGTGCCACCACAGCCGGTCGTAGGCGACGGCCGGATGCGCGGGCAGGCCGATCGCGGCGTCCCGGATGTCGGACTCCAGCAGGGCGTGCGCGGCGCGCCCGCCGACGTTGGGCGCCCAGCTGAACCCGGTGCCGGCCCGCCCGTCGTCGGTGATGACGCGGGTGACGACCAGGTGGATGTGCGTGGTGTGCGGTCCCCACGGCCGCACCAGCGGGATCCGGTGGACGCTGCTGCGCACCTCGGCGATGGCGCTCATGAGCCCGCCCCCACCAGTGCGAGCCCGGTCTCGACCAGGCGGGCCAGCTCGTCCAGGTGCTCGGGCGCGGGCTCGGCCAGCGGCGGCCGCACCGCGCCGGCGTCCAGGCCGCGCAGCCGCACGCCCGCCTTGACCAGCGACACCGCGTAGCCGGGGACGCGGCTGCGCAGCTCCACCAGCGGCGTGTAGAACTCGGCGAGCAGCCGTTCGGCCAGTTCGGGGTCGTCGTGCTGGGCGCGCTGGTAGGCGGCGGCGACCTCGGGCACGAACCCGAACGCCGCCGAGGAGTACAGGTCCACGCCGATGGCCCGGTAGGCGGGCTGGGTCAGCTCGGCGGTCGGCAGCCCGTTGAAGAACGTGAAGTCCGGGCCGATCTCGCGGCGCACCGCCCGCACGATGCGCGCCATCCGGTCGATGTCGCCGACGCCGTCCTTCAGGCCCGCCACGCCCGGCACGCGGGCCAGCTCCACGGCGGTGTCCGGGTCGAGGACGACCCCGCCGCGCTGGTACACGATCACCGGGATGCCGGCGGCCCGCGCGACCGCCTCGACGTAGGCGCGCAGGCCGTGCCGCGGCCCCTGGGCCAGGTACGGCGGCATGAGCAGCAGCCCGTCGGCGCCGGCCGCCGCCGCGCCGCGGGCCTGGTCGAGGGCGGCGCCGGGCGGCCCGCCCGCTCCGCCGACCACCGGGACGGCCCCGCCGGCGACCCGCACCGCCGTGCGCACCGCGCGGTCGTGCTCGGCGGGCGACAGCGACGGGAACTCGCCCGTCCCGCACGCGACGAACACCCCGCCGGGCCCGTGGGCGAGCCCGGCGCGCAGGTGCTCGGCGAGCACGGCCTCGTCCAGCGCGCCGTCCGCGCCGAACGGCGTCACCGGGAAGAACAGCACTCCGTGCAGCCGCATGTCATACCTCCGTGGACAGTTCGGTGCGCCAGCTGCGCTTGGGCCGCCAGCCGAGCAGCGCCTCGGCCTTGGCGGAGGAGAACGCCGGGGCGGTGCCGGACAGGGCCGCGCAGTGCGGCGCCGCGGCGGGCAGGTGCCGGGGCAGCAGCTCGGCCAGCGGCTCGCGGGCCAGCGCGTCGGCCGCCCCGGCGAAGAACACCTCGCCGTTGGCCAGCGTGGGCAGCCCGTCCAGCAGGCACCGGACGAACTCGGCGGCGTCCCGCGCGTCGATGTAGTTGAACAGCGACATCCCGCCCAGTTCGGGGCGGTCGAGGCGTTCGCCGATGCGGTGGCCGCTCTGCGTCGGCGCGCCGTGCCACTCCTCGGGCGCCACCACGAAGCACGGCCGCAGCGCCGCGTACCGGACGCGGTCGCCGTGGGCGGCGGCGAACATCCGCATGGTGTGCTCGGCGGCCAGCTTGGACAGGCTGTAGGCGTTCCACGGCGCCACCGGGTGCTCCTCGTCGAGCGGCAGGTACGACGGCGCCCACCCGTGCGGGGCGCCGTACCCGATGACGGTGGGGCTGCTGGCCAGCACGACGCGTTCGACGTCGCCGCAGTGCGCCGCCGCCTCGCACATGTTGAACGCCAGCTGCGTGTTGACCCGGTAGGTGTAGGCGTCGGTGCGGCTGAACGGCGTCGCGATCGCGGCCAGATGCACCACCGCCCGGGGCCGGAACCGCGCCATCGCCTCGAACGCCTCACCGAGGTCGGTGAGGTCGGCGGGCAGCACGGCGGCCGCGGCGGCCGGGGTGCCGGGGGCCGGGTCCACGCCGATCACCTCGTGCCCCGCCTCGGCCAGCGCCGTCACCACGCTGCGCCCCAGCCGCCCGGCGCTGCCGGTGACCAGGATCCGCGTCCCCGGCTCCAGCGCGCTCTCGGCGATCGCCGTCGTCGTGTTCTCGTTCACCGCTTCCCCTCGCACGCTCATCCCTTCACCGCACCCGCGCTCAGGCCCTGGACGAGGTAGCGCTGGATGACCGCGAACACCAGCACGACGGGCAGGGCCGCCACCACACCGCCGGCGGCCAGGGCGCCGAAGTCGGCGCCGTACTCGCCGATCATGTAGTTGAGGCCGACGGGGACGGTGTACTTCTCCTGCTCGCTGAGGAACATCAGCGCGAACAGGAAGTTGTTCCAGGAGTGGATGAAGGCGAACGAGCCGACCGCCACCAGGCCGGGCCGCAGCAGCGGCAGCACCACGGTGAGGAAGCCGCGCAGCCGCGAGCAGCCGTCCACCCAGGCGGCCTCCTCCAGCTCCACCGGCACGTTGCGGACGAATCCGCTGATCAGGATGAGCGACAGCGGCAGCTGGAACACCGTCTCGGCGATCACCAGGCTCCACAGCGAGTTGACCAGCCGCAGCTCCCGGAAGATCTCGAACAGCGGGATCAGCATCATGGCGCCGGGGATGAACTGGGTGCACAGCATGGCCACCATGAACAGCGTCCTGCCGCGGAACCGGTAGCGGGCCAGCGCGTACCCGCCGGCCAGCGCGATCACCGTGGTGGTGATCAGCGCGATCACGCCGACCTTGAGGCTGTTCTGGAAGTAGACGCCGAACCCGACGCTGTTCCACACGGTGGTGAAGTGCTCGAACGTCAGCGGCCAGGGCAGGAAGCCGGTCCGGCCGGCCGGGCGGAAGGCGTACAGCAGCATCCAGTAGAACGGGATCAGCGTGAACGCCAGGTACAGGCCGAGCGGGAGGTAGATCTCCCATGTGCGCGGGCCGCCCGCGCCGCCGGGCCGCCCGCGCCGGGCGGCGCGGCGCCGGGTCGGCTTGTCCGGCCCTCCGCCCGCCGGCGGGGCCGCCGGGGCGCCGGCCGCGCGCTCGTCGTCCAGGGTCATGGTGGGACGGCGGCTCAAGACCGCTCACCTCCGAACTTGCTGAGGCGCAGGTAGAGGATGGAGAAGAACAGCAGGATCAAGAACGCCGCCGTGGTCAGCGCCGATCCGTAGCCGAACTCGTGCGCGACCGTCGCCTTCTGCGCCACGTACAGCGGCAGCGTGGTGGTCTGGTGCGCCGGGCCGCCGCCGGTGAGCGTGTAGAGCAGGTCGACGTTGTTGAACTCCCACACCGCCCGCAGCAGGGTCGCCAGGATGATGGCGTCCTTGAGGTGCGGCAGCGTGATGTGCCAGAACCGGCGCAGCCGGGTGGCGCCGTCCACCGACGCCGCCTCGTACAGGTCCTTGGGGATGCTCTGCAGGTCGGCCAGCAGGAGGATGGCGAAGAACGGCACCCCGCGCCACAGCTCGGTGAGCACGGCGGCGGGGAAGACGCTGCCGGTGTCCGACAGCGGCGACGAGCCGTGCTGGACCAGGCCGAGGTCGGCCAGGTACGGGGTGAAGCCGGTGGTCGGGCTGTAGAGCAGGATCCAGATGCTGGTGGTGAGCACGCCGGAGATGGCCCACGGGGAGAACACCAGCGCCCGGGCCACCGCGCGGCCGACGAACGTCTCGTTCACCAGCAGCGCCAGCGCCAGCCCGAGCACCAGCTGGAAGCCGACGGTCGCGGCGACCCACTCGGCGGTGAAGCCGAGGCTCTGCCAGAACAGGTCGTCGCCGAGCATGGCGCGGAAGTTGTCGAGCCCGGCGAACCCGTTGTCCCACGGCTTGGTGATGTTGTAGCGCTGCAGGCTGTAGTAGAAGACGCCGGCCACCGGATAGACCAGGAAGCCCAGCATCAGCAGCACCGACGGTGCGATCAGCAAATACGGGGTGCGCGGCCCGCGGGCGGGCCGGCGGCGCCGCTCGCGCCGGGGCGGCGGGGTTCCGCGCCCGGCCGTGGTCGCCTCGGCGATGGCCACGAGCGCCTCCTTACGGGTCGGTCGTTCGGGTCGTCGGGTCCGGTGGGGACGGGGTGCGGGGCCGGAGCGGGACGGGCGGGGACGCGCAGGCGGGAAGTGAAAGCGCTTACCGCCGGTGCGTACGCCTCCGACCGCTCCTGGCCGGGGGGTGGGGGCGGGTCTGTGCGGATGTGCCACCGGTCACACAGCAACCGGTTGCAGAAACATTCGCGTCATCCGAGCGAAACGTCAAGGGGTCGGCGTGACCCAGATGCGTCGCGCCTGGTAAAAGGCAGGAGGACCGGGCCGATCCCGGAGGACGCCTAGCGATCTTGCCCGTCGGCGCGGTTGACGGAGCTGCAATCGTTTGCATTAATGAGGCGTTCCAACGCCCAGGAAGGGGAGAGCGTGGCCGTAACGATCCGGGATGTCGCGCGCGCCAGCGGCGTGCACGTCTCCACGGTGTCGCGCACCTTCTCGGCCCCCCACCTGGTCAACGCCGAGACGCGCAACCGCGTGCTGGCGGTGGCCGAGCAGCTGGGCTACCGGCCCAACCGCGCGGCGCGCGGGCTGACCACGGGCCGCACCCACAACCTCGGCCTGATCGTCGCCGACATCGCCAACCCGTTCTTCCCGCCGCTGATCAAGGCCGCCCAGGCGCACGCCCGCGCCCGCGACTACCACGTGTTCGTCGCCGACACCGACGAGGACCCGCGGGTGGAGGAGGAGCTCATCCAGGCGTTCACCAAGCAGGTGGACGGGGTGCTGCTGTGCGCGCCGCGGCTGGGCGACCGGGCCCTGGCCCGGCTCCGCCGCCAGGTGCCGTTCGTCCTGGTCAACCGGCGGCTGGACGGCCTGCCCGCGGTGCTGATGGACGTCGGGCGCGGGGCCCGGCTGGCGGTCGAGCACCTGGCCGGACTCGGCCACCGGCGGCTGGCGCTGCTGTCCGGGCCGGAGGGGTCGTGGAACAGCCGGCGCATCGGCGAGGCCGCGGCCGACGCCGCCGCGGCGGCCGGCGCCGAGCTGACCGTGATCGGCCCGAACTCCCCCACCGAGCAGGGCGGGCAGATCGCCGCGCCCGAGGTGGCGCGCGCCGCGGCCACCGGCGTGCTGGCCTACAACGACCTGGTCGCGATCGGGCTGGTCGAGGGGCTGGCCGAGCTGGGCGTGCGGGTGCCCGACGACGTCAGCGTGGTCGGCGTCGACGACATCATGCAGGCCCGGCTGAACCGGCCCAAGCTGACCACGGTGGCGATGCCGACGGTCGCCGCCGGCCGCACCGCCGTGGACATGCTGCTGCAACTGGTCGGCACCGACGAGCCGGGGCCCGCCGCGCTGACCGTCCTGGAGACCACACTCGTCGTCCGCGAGTCCACCGCGGCGGCCCCCGTCGCGGAACGGCCCGCCCGCCTGTCCCCCGGTGAGGTCACATGAACGAGGAGAGGTTCGGCGTGCTGCCCGACGGCACGCCTGTGCACCGCTACACGCTGACGAGCGGCGCCCTGCGCGTGCGCGTCCTGACCTACGGCTGCGTCGTGCAGACCCTGGAGGCGCCCGACCGCGACGGCGTCCCGGCCAACGTCGTCCTCGGCTGCGCGACGCTGGACGACTACGTCACGCGCAGCCGCTACTTCGGCGCGGTGGTGGGGCGCTACGGCAACCGCATCGCGGGCGGCCGGTTCCGGCTGGACGGCCGGGAGTACACGCTGCCGCGCAACAACGGCGCCAACAGCCTGCACGGCGGCGAGCAGGGGTTCGACAAGCGCGTCTGGGACGTCGCCGACGCCGGCGACGGCTCGATCGTCCTCACCTACGTCAGCCCCGACGGCGAGCAGGGCTACCCGGGGACGCTGCGCGCCACCGTCGCCTACACCGTCACCGACGACGCGCTGCGCATCGACTACCGCGCCACCACCGACCGCCCGACCGTGGTGAACCTGACCAACCACTCCTACTTCAACCTCGCCGGGGAGGGCTCCGGCACGGTGTACGGCCAGCGGCTGGCCATCGACGCCGACCGCTACCTGCCGGTGGACGCGAACCAGATCCCGCTCGGCGAGCCGGCGCCGGTCGCGGGCACCCCGTTCGACTTCACCAAGCCGCAGCCGATCGGCGCGCGCATCCGCGAGACGCATCCGCAGCTGCTGGTCGGCAAGGGCTACGACCACACGTTCGTGCTGAACGGCGGCGAGGTCGCCGCCCGCGCCGAGGACCCGCGGTCCGGCCGCGTGCTGGAGGTGCTGACCAGCGAGCCCGGCGTGCAGTTCTACTCGGGCAACTTCCTGGACGGCTCGCACATCGGCACCGGCGGCCTGGCCTACCGGCAGGGCGACGCGTTCTGCCTGGAGACGCAGCACTTCCCCGACTCGCCCAACCAGCCGTCGTTCCCGTCCACGGTGCTGCGGCCCGGCGAGGAGTACCGCTCCACCACCACCTTCCGCTTCAGCACGCTCCCGGACTGAGGGACGCCCGCCGCCGGACGGCAGACGTGAAGGCTATTCACGTATCGGCGCGGTCGTGATACGAACCGGAGGAGACGCCCGCAAGCCTCGCCTCGCGGAGGGGTCCCCGCCATGCCCCGCACACGTCCGACCGGCAGAGCCGTCCTGGCCGTCCTGACGAGCACGCTCACGGCGGCCGCGCTCACCGCGGCCGCCGTCCCCCCGGCCGCCGCGTCCACGCCCGACGGCGTGAACGCCGTCGGCACCCCGTTCCGCGGCACCGCCCCCGACGGGCAGGTGCGCGGATACGCCGACCTGCACACCCATCTGATGTCGTTCGAGGGCTTCGGCGGCAGCGTGCTGTGCGGCAGACCGTTCGACCCGCGCGGCATCCAGGAGGCGCTGCGCGACTGCCCCGACCACGGCCGGAACGGCGCACTGGCGTGGTTCGAGAACCTCACCAGCAAGGGCAGCCTGGTGGGGACGCACGACACCACCGGATGGCCGACCTTCCGCGACTGGCCCAGCCGCGGTTCCCGCACCCACCAGCAGGCGTACTACACGTGGGTGGAGCGGTCGTGGCGGGCCGGGCAGCGGCTCCTGGTCAACCAGCTCGTCTCCAACCGCACGCTGTGCGAGCTGTACCCGCTGAAGAAGCACCCCTGCGACGAGATGGAGTCGATCCGGCTGCAGGCCCGGCGCACCTACGAGCTGCAGGCCCACATCGACGCGCGCAGCGGCGGGCCGGGCAGGGGCTGGTTCCGCGTGGTGCGCGACCCGGCCGAGGCCCGCCGGGTCATCGCGCAGGGCAAGCTCGCGGTCGTCCTCGGCGTGGAGACCTCCGAGCCGTTCGGCTGCCGCCAGGTCGGCGGGGTGCCGCGGTGCACGAAGAAGCAGATCGACGAGGGCCTGGACGAGATGCGCCGCCTGGGCGTCAGCTCGATGTTCCTGTGCCACAAGTTCGACAACGCGCTGTGCGGGGTGCGCTTCGACGGCGGCACCACCGGGCTGATGGTCAACCTCGGCAACTTCCTGGGCAGCGGGCGCTTCTGGCAGGCCGACACCTGCACCGCGCCCGAGCACGACAACACGGTCATCCCGGCCGACGACCTCACCGCGCTGCTCGCGGGCCCGCTGGCGCACCTGCGTCCGCTCGGCGTCACCCTGCCGGTCTATCCGAAGCCGCCGCACTGCAACGTCAACGGCCTCACCGAGCTGGGCGAGCACATGCTCAAAGGCATGATCGAGCGCGGGATGATCGTGGAGCTGGACCACATGAGCGCCAAGGCGGCCGAGCGGACGCTGGCGATCCTGGAGGAGGAGGGCTACCCGGGGGTGGTGTCCGGGCACGGCTGGTCCGACACCGGCTGGGCCTCGCGGATCTACCGGCTGGGCGGGATGGTCGCCTCGTACGGGTCCGCGGCCGACACGTTCGCCGCGGAGTGGCGCCGGGCCAGGCGGGCGCGCGACCCCGGGCGGCTGTTCGGCTACGCCTACGGGCTGGACGCCAACGGCCTGGGACCGCTGCCGGCTCCCCGCCGCGGCAACGGGGCGAACCCGGTGCGCTACCCGTTCCGGTCCCCCGTCGACCCGGGCGTGACCCTCGACCGCCAGCGGACGGGCCTGCGCACCTGGGACGTCAACACCGAGGGCGTCGCCAACTACGGGCTGGTCCCCGACTGGATCGCCGACATGCGCAACGTCGCGGGCGAGGAGATCGTCGCCGACATGGCGCGGGGCGCGGAGATGTACCTGCGCATGTGGGAGGGCAGCCGGTCCTCCGCGCGGGCCTGAGCCGCGCCCCCGCGCGCCGGGCGGCGGCCGTGCGGGCCAGCATCGTCAGCCGGTCCGGTCGCCGAGCTCGGCGAGCACGCCGTCCAGGGCCGGCCGCGAGGCCGCGGCGCGGTGTCCACCGATCGGTGGACACGGGGATGACCGACGCGCCGATCCCGCGGCGGCCGCCGCGGGGCGACGCTTGGGGCATGGCAGACACAGCGGTGCGGGTGCGCGGACTGCGCAAACGGTACGGGGACGTCGACGCGGTGAACGGCGTCGACCTGGACATCAGGCGCGGCGAGGTGTTCGCGCTGCTCGGCCCGAACGGGGCGGGCAAGAGCACCACCGTCGAGATCCTGGAGGGGCACCGGCAGCGCACGGCCGGCGAGGTGTCCGTGCTCGGCGCCGACCCCGCCAAGGCGGGCCGGAGCTGGCGGGCCCGCATCGGGATCGTCCCGCAGACCTCCCACGAGGACCCCCAGCTGACCGTGCGGGAGATGGTGCGGCACTTCGCCGCCTACTACCCGCGGCCCCGCGACCCCGACGAGGTGATCGAGGCGGTGGGCCTGGCCGAGCTGGCGGGACGGCGGGTCGGGCGGATGTCCGGCGGGCAGCGCCGCAGGGTCGACGTCGCGCTCGGCATCGTCGGCCGCCCGGAGCTGCTGTTCCTGGACGAGCCGACGACGGGCTTCGACCCCGACGCCCGCCGCCGGTTCTGGGAGCTGATCCAGGGCCTGGCCGGCGACGGCACCACCATCCTGCTGACCACCCACTACCTGGACGAGGCCGAGGCGCTCGCCGACCGGGTCGGCGTGATCGCCGCCGGCCGGGTCGTCGCGGTGGACGCCCCCGCGCGGCTGGGCGGGCGCGCCACGGCCTCCGCGCGGGTGAGCTGGCGGGGGCCCGAGGGCCCGCAGCGCATCGACACCGACTCCCCCACCCAGGTGGTGGCGGAGCTGAGCCAGCGGTTCGGCGGCGAGGTGCCCGAGCTGACCGTCACCCGGCCGTCCCTGGAAGACGTCTACCTGTCCATGATCGGAGCGACGAAATGACCCTCGCCCTCAGGCTCGGCCTGGCGCGCGGCGCCCTGGAGCTGAAGACGTTCGTGCGGGAGCGGGAGGCCATGGTGTTCTCCTTCGGCCTGCCGGTCGTGCTGCTGCTGATCTTCGGCACGATCTTCAAGGGCGAGGTGGGGAACACCGGCGTGGACTTCCGCCAGTACTTCGCCGCCGGGATCATCGCCAGCGGCATCATGTCCACCACCTTCACCAGCCTGGGCATCAGCATCGCCACCGAGCGCGACGACGGCACCCTCAAGCGGCTCTACGGCACGCCGATGCCGAGGGCGTCCTACTTCATCGGCAAGACGGTCTCGGCGCTGGTGCTGTCGGTGGCCGAGACGGCGGTGCTCTTCGCGGTCGGCGGCGCGCTGCTCGGCCTGGAGCCGCCCGCGACGCCGCAGCGGTGGCTCACCTTCGCGTGGGTGTTCGTGCTCGGGGTGGCGGCGTGCACGCTGCTGGGCATCGCGGTGAGCAGCGTCCCGCGGTCGGGGCGCAGCGCCGCAGCGGTGCTCAACCTGCCCTATCTTGTGCTGCAGTTCATCTCCGGGGTGTTCTTCGTGTTCGGCGACCTGCCCTCCGGCGTGCAGCAGGTCGGCGCGCTGTTCCCGCTCAAGTGGATGTGCCAGGGGCTGCGGTCGGCGCTGCTGCCCGACGCGCTGCTCGCCGCCGAGCCCGCCCGATCCTGGGAGCACGGCAGGATCGCCCTGGTGCTGGCGGCCTGGTGCATTGGAGGGTTGGTGCTGTGCCTGACGACGTTCCGCTGGAAGCGGCGCCACGAGCGGTGACCCGCGAGCCCGACGCATGGCGGTGGGGCGTGGGCCGCTGGGAGGCGTACTTCGCGCTCGTGCTGGTCTCCACGGTCATCTACGTGCTGGCCGGGGGCGAGGCGTGGCAGCGCGACGCGGTCGCGGCGGTGCTGCTGGTCGCGCTGGCGCCGTGGTACCTGCTGCTGGGGCGGCGGTCCGCCGACCGGGCGGCCCCGCCCCCGGCGACCCTGGGCTACCTGGCAGGGGCGGTCGTGCTGTCGGGGGCCGCGGCGATCGCGGCCCCGGAGAGCTCCCTGGTGCTGTTCGCGCTGTGCCCGCAGGCGTTCATGATGCTGGCCTGGCGCGGCGCGATGCTGACGGTGCTGGCCCTCAACGCCACGCCGGCGCTGCGGTTCCTGTGGGAGTCCACGACGGTCGGTGCGGTGGTGTCGTTCTCCCTGTGGGCCGCGGTGACCATGGGCTTCTCGGCGTTCTTCGGGTTCTGGGTCGATCGGATCATCCGGCAGAGCCGCGAGCGCGCGGAGCTGATCGCCGAGCTGCGCGCCACCCAGGCGGAGCTGGCCGCGGCCAACCGCCGGGCGGGCGCGATGGCCGAGCGGGAGCGGCTGGCGGCCGAGATCCACGACACGCTGGCGCAGGGCTTCACCAGCATCCTGATGCTGCTGCAGGCCGCCGACTCCCACCTCGACCAGGACCCCGAGCAGGCGCGGCGGCAGATCTCGCTCGCGGCCGGCACCGCCCGGGAGAACCTGGCCGAGGCGCGGGCGCTGGTCGCCGCGCTGCCGCCGGCGGGGCTGGAGTCGTCGTCGCTGGAGGAGGCCCTGCAGCGGCTGGCGGAGCGGTTCGGTGAGGAGATGGGCATACCGGTGGAGTTCACGACGTCGGGGCCGCCCCGGCGGCTGGCCGCGGGCGTCGAGGTGGTGCTGCTGCGGGCCGCGCAGGAGGCGACGGCCAACATCCGCAAGCACGCCGGGGCCGGGCACGTGTCGGTGCGGCTGGCCTACGGTGGCGACACGGCGGTGCTGGAGGTCCGCGACGACGGCGCGGGGTTCGATCCGGACGCCGCCGCCGAGGCGGGCCGCGGCTTCGGCCTGCGCGGCATGCGGGAGCGGGTGACGCAGGTCGGCGGGCGGCTGGAGGTGGGCAGCGCGCCCGGTGAAGGTACGGTCCTGACCGTGGAGGTGCCGGCATGAACACGGACGCGATCACCGTGATGCTCGTCGACGACCACCCGGTGGTGCGGGAGGGGCTGCGGGGCATGCTGTCGGCCGAGGACGGCATCGAGGTGGTGGCCGAGGCCGGCGACGCGGCCGAGGCGGTGGCGGCCGTCCGCAGGCACGAGCCCGACGTCGTGCTGATGGACCTGCGGCTGCCCAACGCCGACGGGGTGGAGGCCACGGCGCGGGTGCTCGCGCAGCGGCCGGGGACCCGGGTGGTGGTGCTGACCACCTACGAGACCGACCGCGACATCCTGCGCGCCGTGGAGGCGGGCGCCACCGGCTACCTGCTCAAGGACGCCTCCCGGCAGGAGCTGGCGCAGGCGGTGCGGGCGGCGGCGCGCGGCGAGACCGTGCTGGCCCCCTCGGTGGCGGCCAAGCTGGTGACGCGGATGCGCTCGCCGGTCGAGCTGTCGCCGCGCGAGATCGAGGTGCTGCGGCTGGTCGCCCGCGGCCGGACCAACGCCGAGATCGGCCAGGAGCTGTTCATCAGCGAGGCGACGGTCAAGACGCACCTGCTGCGCGCGTACGGCAAGCTCGGCGTCTCCGACCGCACGTCCGCCGTGACGACCGCCCTGGAACGCGGCATCCTCCGCCCCGGCGAGTGACGTCTCCCCTGTCGGGCGGGCGACCGCCCAATGCCTTTACATCGTAGATTTTTAGCGGCGACCCGGCCGGGGCGGGCCCGGGAGCGGGGACGCACCGGCCGGTGCGTCGGAGTGCTGCTCAGGCGTTCGCCGAGGCGCTCTGGCGGCTCTGCAGGTGGGCGACCTCCTGGTGGAGGTGGTCGGCCAGCAGGGAGGCGGTGTCCTGGCTGAAGCCGTTGCGGACGACCAGCCGCATCACCTCCACGTGCTCCAGGTCGGGCGGCAGCGGGTAGGTGGGGACCTGCCAGCCGTGCAGGCGGAGCCGTTCGGAGATGTCCCGCACCGTGAGCGGCTCGTGGCCGGGGCGGACCCGGACGGCCGGCACCGGCAGGCGCGCACCGTCGGAGACGACCTCCAGGGCGGGGATCTCGGCGATCCGTCCGGCCAGGTAGACGGCCACGTCCCGGCAGGTCTGCCGGACGGCGCGGTAGCCCTCGAAGCCCAGGCGCAGGAAGTTGTAGTACTGCGCCACCACCGGCGCCCCGGACCGGGAGAAGTTGAGGGTGAAGGTGTCGATGTCGCCGCCCAGCAGGTCGCACTCCAGGACCATGTCCTGGGGCAGGGCCGCGCGCTCCTGCCAGAGGATCCAGCCGACCCCGGGGAACACCTCCCGAACTTGTGCCCCGAGGCGTTGATCGACTGGACTCTGCGCAGCCGGAAGTCCCAGACGCGGTCCGGTTCCAGGAAGGGCGCGATGAAGCCGCCGACGGCCGCGTCCACGTGCAGCGGGACGTCGATGCCCCGTTCGGCGTGCAGGCGGTCCAGCTCGGCGGCCAGCTCGTCGATCGGGTCGTACCGGCCGACCTGGGTGGAGCCGAGCACGCCGACCACCCCGATGGTGTTCTCGTCGCAGCAGTCGGCCACGCGGGACGGGTCGAGGGTGAACGCCGGCTCCTGGATCGGCATGTACCGGGGCTCGACGTCCCAGTACCGGCAGAACTTGGGCCAGCAGGTGTGGACGGCGCTGCCCATCACCAGGTTGGGCCGTCCGGCGGGCAGGCCGGCCGCGCGCCTGCGCTCCCGCCAGCGGGTCTTCATCGCCAGCCCGCCGAGCATCGCCGCCTCGCTGGACCCGGCGGTGGAGCAGCCCGCGCCCCGGCCGTCGGGGTCGTTCCAGAGGTTGTCGAGCATGTTGACGCAGCGGCGCTCCAGCTCGGCCGTGCGGGGGTACTGGTCGTGGTCGATGAGGTTGCGGTCGAGCGTCTCGGCGATGAGGTCGCGGGCCTGCGGCTCCATCCAGGTCGTGCAGAACGTCGCCAGGTTGAGCCGGGCGTTGCCGTCCATGATGAGCTCGTCGCGGATGAGGGCGGCGGCCGCGTCGGCCGTCATCGGGCCGTCCGGCAGGTGCAGGCGGGGGACGCCGCCCGCGGGGACGATGTTGTGGTAGAGGGGGTTGACGTCCAGGGCCTCGTCCCAGCGTTCCGCTTCCACTTTGCGCGGCACGGGCGTCTCCTTCGCGGTGGGGGCCGGGAAATCGTCTCCCCGGCGTCCGAGACACCGCCATGAACGCGACGGCGATACGTCCGCACCAAAACCTCAGTGGCCTGTGGCGGAAGGGACACCCCGACAGAAGAGATCTCTTTTACCGGTTGATTTGCAGCTGATTCCGAATAGCGCTACATGCCGAAATCATGGCTTATCGGGCCGCGCGGCCGCGGTCATCCGGCCTTCGTCGTGACGTCGAGATCGCCTGCGCCGCCCGCTCCCGAGAGCAGGTCCAGGCCGAGCGGGGTCAAGGTGTGCAGGACCGCGCTGCCGTTGCGCTGCGTGGCGACCAGCCCGGCCTCGCGCAGGACGGCCGCGTGCTGGCTCGCCGAGGCGATCGACGTGCTGGCCCTGCGGCTGAGCTCCGTCGTGGTGCAGCCGTCCTCGATCGACCGCAGGATCGCGGCCCGGGTCCGGCCGATCAGCGCGGCGAGGGGCCTGCCTCCGGAACCGGCGACACGGTCGCGGACGTCCTGGGCGACCGGGTAGACGAGCACGGGCCGCAGTTCGGGATCGACCAGGGTCACGGGGGTGCGGCAGCAGAAGAACGACGGCTGCAGCAACAGGCCCCGTCCCCCCAGCACCAGTTCCTGGGAGACCGGGTAGTCGGCCTCCAGGTAGGGGGGCTTCCACCGGAACAGCGGGCTGTAGCTGCGCAGCAGCCCCTCGATGCCTCCGTCGGCGAAGGCGCGCATCCGCTTGGCCCTGTCCGCCTCGATGAGTGCGCGCACCCGGGGCCAGTCCGGCTCCAGCACGGTTTCGTGATAGGAGCGCAGTGCCCGTCCCAGCCCCTCGAAGACCCGGATGTCCCCGTCGGCCAGCCCGCGGGTCCACGCCGGCAGGGGCCGCTGGGCGCCGAGCAGTTCCAGCTCGGCCCGCAGCCGGGTGCGCGGGGTGGCCAGGACGGACTCGATCCCCTCGTCCGGGGAGGCCGCCGGCCCGGCCGGAGTGAGGAAGTCCGGAAAGTAGGGGGCGTGCGGCGCCAGGGTCATCAGCGGCCGAATCCAGGGACGCAGCTTGCCGCGGACTTCGCGGCGCCAGCCGTCGAACAGCAGTGCGCCTTCACGGTTCTGCAGCAGCTGGACGCTGAGCACGATCTCCCACATGGCGTCGGGGCCGGCACCGACGCGCGTCCGGGCGAGATCGTCGAAACTGAAATGAATCCGCAGCATGACGTCCCCGCAGAGTGACCTCGGCCTGCCGTGGCGACTGCACCCCAGGCTCCCCGAGGACTCCGGTTCCGACATCCAGGAAAACTCTGAACAGACCCGGATATATCACGACTCCCTGTACGGCTCTCGAAAAAAGACCAAGTCGTTTCCAGGTCCGCGCGACACCCGAAAACGTCACTCGGCGTAGCATCCGCCTCACGAGCCCGCCCCGATCCCGCACCTGCCACAGCACCTTCGGATCGACCGATCCGGCATTCCGGTCCCGAAACGGCACCGAACCGACTCAGTCAGAAAACGGCGGTCAGGTACGTCATCAATGATCAGCGGGAGCGGCTGCGCAAAGCGCACCACCGCAGCGGCTCTGGGCCGGCATCGGCCGCCGCCGCCGTTCCCGGCGACGTGCGGCCCGCAGGCACGCCTCGCCGACGGGTCGGGCCATGCGAACCGGCGGCCGGATATCGCGTGGCGCGCTCCGCGAAGGCAGAGCCGCCGTCGGGTCGTGCATGATCGCGGTTGCCTGGAGGCTCTCTACACTCAAGGTGCCCTTTTCGTCCCCGATGGAGGCTTGTGTGGGACTCCCCCGGTCCGCCCCGTTGCGCGGCGCCCTCTTGCTCGTCGGAACGCTGCTGGGGCTGCTGCTGTCCAGCGCCGTTCATCTGTGGTGGGGGACGACGGGCTCGGCGGTCCTCACCGTGCTCATGATGATCGGCAACGCCGCGGCGCTGGGGTTCCTCTACGCGAGCGGGCGCTCGTCCCGGTTCGCGAACGTGCTGCTCATCGGCGGCATGCTGGTGCTGTTCCTCCTGTACCTCGTCGGCGCCGCCGCGGCGCGGGACATCGCGTTGACCCTGGTCGGCACCGACGCCGAAGCGGTCGTGGACCGGACCTGGACGACGACCTCCCGCGGCATGGAGAGGCATCACTGCACGCTGCGCCGCACCGACGGCACCCCGATCAAGCGCGAACTCGACACCGACTGCGAGGGCCGCGAGCGCGGCGACACCATCCGGGTCGTGCTCGATCCGAGGGGCAGGTTCGCTCCGGTGGAGGGCCGGAAGGCGGACCTGTCCGCGAAGGGAGAGCTCCAGGCGGTGGCGGGCGCCGGTCTCGTGTTCGCGGTGCTGGTCGCGTTCGGCAGCATGCCGGCCCGGCAGGCGCCCGCGCCCACGAAGCCGAACCGCAGGGCGCCCGCCTCCAAGGCATGACCGGCGGGCACTCGCCGAGGTCCGCCGCGCCGGGCCTCCTGCGGCCGCCCGCCCCGGTCCCCAAGGCAGGCGGCGACTCACGTGATCGACGGCTGCGACGATCACCTCATGACCGACCGTGCTCCCCTCCAGATGCGCCAGATCACGCGGCCGCAGCAGATCGGCGACGACCTGACCCGCGAACCGATCGACTGCTGGGTGACCGCCGGCAACGCCGGCGGCGCCGTCGGCTTCCCGTTCCCGCCCGTCACCGCCGCCGAGGTCGCCCCGGTCGCCGAGCAGCTCATCGCCGGCCTCGACGACATGCGCGGCCGACTGGTCCTGGCGATGGCCGACGGCGTCCTGGCGGGCCGGCTCAACATCCGCCGCGACCCGCATCCGCTGGTGGCGCACTGGGGGACCCTGCACCATGTCCAGTCCCACCCCGCCTACCGAGGCCGCGGTGTCGGGACGGCGCTCATGCGCCATGCCCGGCGGGTGGCCCGGGACGAGATGGGCCTGGAGCAGCTGCATCTGGCCGCCCGGTCGGGCATGGGACTGGAGGAGTTCTACGGCCGGCTCGGCTACAAGGAGATCGGCCGCCGCCAGGGCGCCTACCGGCTGGGGCCCGGCGACGATCGCGACGAGGTTCTCATGGCCCCCGCCCCGCTGTGACCGGTGATCGCCCGGGTCTGCCCGGGGAGTGATCCCGCCCCGGGCGTTCTCGCGAGGACGCCGCCCGCGCCCGTCGGGCGGAGGCACCGGCGGAACCGCTCGCGGCCGGGGAAGCCGTGGCCGCCGGAAGGCGGGGCCGGATGTACCTTCCGGCGGCCACGGGGCGGGGTGGCCGGGGCCGAGGGTCAGGTGAGGTCGTAGACGTCGAGGCGGCCGCACATGCCGAGGCGGCGGTCGCCGGGGGCGGGGGCCGGGCGGTGGTGCAGTTCGGCGTCGCGGAGGTGGGTGAGGTCTCCCGCGCGCAGGGCGGCCAGGTGGCCGCCGGTGCGTTCGGCGGACGCCAGGGCGCCCGCGCGCCAGCGGCGCTCCCACTCGTCGAACCGGTCGGACTTGAGGCGGACGGCGGCGGCGTAGAAGTCGTCCAGGGCCGCCCGGTCCCCGGACTCGAACCGGCGGCGCAGGTCGTGGAACCCTTCGACGGCCAGGTCGCGGCGGCGCCGGGCGGCCTCCTCGCCGGCGGCGTGCACGTGGGCGCCGTCGGCGAGCGCGGCGGCCGCGCCGTAGGCGGACCGGTCGGCGAGCACCTCGGGGGGGAAGGTGAACACCGCGTCGCCCGCCTCGGGCAGGCCGCTGTTCTGCATGACGACGACGATGCGCAGGCCGCCGTCGTTGACGGCCCGGTGGATGGTGCCGGGGGTGAACCACACGACGGTGCCCGGGGTCAGCGGCGTCTCGGCGAAGCCCTTGTGGTTGAGGGTCTGCACGCGTCCGGCGCCGCCGACCACCACGTACGACTCGGCGCACGTCAGGTGGACGTGCGGGGAGCCGCCGCACAGCCCGTCCGCCGCGGCCCAGTCGTAGACGCTCAGCCCGGAGATCCCGACGCCGCCGGGATAGGTGCTCACCATGTCTGTTCCCTCGCGTGTGCCTCGATGCGGTCGCGGTCCCATGCAGTGTCGGCGATCACGATCCGATGCGCGAGGTCCAGGGTGTCCCCCGCGTCGAGAACGACTTCGTCGTGGAAGGCGAACGACGGGTTGACGGCGGGGAACGGGTTCGACCGCACGAACCAGCGGGTGCGCGCTCCGGGCGGGTCCACGAACAGCAGCGTGGCGGCGCGGTCCACCTCGTCGTGCCGGCCGACGAAGGCCAGCCACGGGCCCGGTTCGCCCATCATCGCCTCGCCGCCCCGGCCGCCGGAGGCGACGATCTCGCCGCCGGTGAACGAGCGGGGGCCGCGCCAGAACAGCCCGGTGTACCCGGCCAGTTCGCGTCCGTTGGTGGTGGGGCTGCCGAACACGAGGGGGGCGTCGCGGACGTTGCGCAGGGAGGTGATGAAGGTGAGCGTCCACGCGCCGTCGGCCACGTCGTGGACGGTCAGGGTGCGGTTCTCGTCGATCCAGTGCGCGCCGCCCTGGGTGTGCCAGGTGAGGCGTTCGGCGATGCGCACCCGGTCGCCGTCGGCGGTGATCTCGGTGAACTCCTCGTGCCGCATGGTGCCGACGTTGGGCAGGTCCACGTAGCCCTGGCCGCGGACGTAGCTGCCGCCGCCCCAGAAGTTCTCCCCCGACACGTGGGACGCGGTCATCTGGATGCCCTTGTGCCAGCGGTGGTCGTGGGGGCGGTAGGCGGTGACCACGTCTCCGGCGAGGGTGCGCACCGGGTGCAGGTAGGGTTTGGGCCCCTCGAACTGGTCCATGACGGGCCGGAAGACGTACCGCAGCAGTTCCACGTCCCCGGCCAGGACGGACAGCGCGTCGGCCGAGTGCTCCAGTTTCACGGAACCGCCTCCCGGTCTCACGGCACCGCCTCCGCCGCCGAGGGCGCCCAGCCCGAGACGTCGCCGTGCAGGCGGTGGTAGAAGGGGTCGTCGGGGGTGAGTTCGGCGCGGGTGACGGGGCGCGCGGTGAACGCCGACTTGTACAGGCCGGTGACGAACTCCAGGGCCTGGCGGCCGCCGGGGCCGCTGGTGGGCGGGCGTTCGCCGCGTTCGTAGCAGTCGAGCAGGGCGCTGAGCTGCGCCAGGTGCGAGCTGGGGACCTCGTCGCCGGGGGCCGTCCAGGCGGCGGCGGTCTCGGCGGGCACGTGCGGCGCCGGGGTGTAGGTCCAGTCCCCGTCGCCGTACCCGTACAGGTGCCGCAGCTCGACGGTGGCGTCGGTGAAGTCGAAGCGCAGGTAGCTCTCCTCGCGCGGCGACAGGACGCTGTTGAGCACCGTCGCCATGGCGCCCGACGCGAACCGCACCAGGGCCGTGGACACGTCCTCGGTCTCCACGCGGCGGTCCAGGCGGCCGGCCATGGCGCGTATCTCGGTCCAGTCGCCGAGGACCGCGAGCATGAGGTCCATCTGGTGGACGCCGTGGCCGAGGGTGGGGCCGCCGCCTTCGGTGTCCCACCGGCCGCGCCACGGCACGCCGTAGTAGTCGTGGTCGCGGTACCAGGCGGTGACGCACTGGGCGACGAGGGGGCGGCCCAGCGCGCCGGCGTCGGCGAGCGCGGCCAGCCGCCGCGCGCCCGAGCCGAACCGGTGCTGGTAGACGATGGCCGCGTACGGGCCGTCCGGGCCCTCCGCCGCGGTGATCTCGTCGTACTCGGCCAGTGACAGGCACGGCGGTTTCTCGCACAGCACCCACGCGCCGGCGCGCAGGCAGGCGACCGTCTGGGCGGCGTGCGCGAACGGCGGGGTGCAGATGTGCACCAGGTCGGGGCGGGCGTCCTCCAGCATCCGGTCGAGGTCGGTGTAGGCGGCCGGGACGTCGTGCTCTGCGCAGAAGGCGGCGGCCCGGGCGGCGTCCACGTCCATGGCCGCGACGACCTCGGCGCGGGCGCGTTCGGCGCGCAGTGCGGGCATGTGGCAGATGCGCGCGATGCCGCCCGCCCCGGCGATCGCGACCCTGATCCTGCGGCCGCCGCTCACCGGATCACCACGGTGGTGAGGGAGCGCGGGGCCAGCTCGACCGACAGGCGGCCGCCCTTGGCGGAGGCGACGTCGGCGGGGGCCAGCGAGCGGGCCGCGTCGGTGACGTGGCCGGCGGCGCGGCGGACGGCCTGGTCGACGGTGAGGTCGACGCGGGTGGCGGCGCCGGTGTTGAGCAGTTCCACCACGCGCGAGCCGTCGGCGTTGCGGAACGCGGTGATCTTGACCGCGGGGTCGGCGACCGCGGCCTGCACGCGGTGGGCGCCGGGGCGGATGAACCGGCTGTAGGCGGCCATCGCCCACAGCCGCTTGGACACCCGGTAGGAGTCGCCGGGGTCGGCGAGCTGGATGAACGCGCGGGTGGTGCCGAGGGAGGCGCCGAGCCAGTACACGTAGCCGTTGGCGTTGCCGCTGGTCAGGGTGCGGTGGATGTCCTCAGCGACGGTCATGCCGTCATAGCCGCTGCCGTCGTCCCAGTTCTCGTTCCAGGTGTCGCCGTCGGGCGACCACTCCGACATCCAGGTGTGCTTGGCGGTGGGCATCGGCTCGTCGGCCGCGCTGGAGTAGCGGTGCCCGGTGTACGTGGTGATCCACTTGCGTGCCTGCGGGTCGGCCTCGATCGCCCTGGTGTAGTCGATCTGGCCCGTCCATCCGGTGTGCTCGCAGCAGATGACGCCGAGGCCGGCCTTCCGGGCGATCGGGCCGAGGATCTTGGTGAACTCGACGGCCTGGGCGGGGGTGAACCGCATGGACGCGTAGGTGGCGGTGTAGTCGGGTTCGTTGGTGAAGGCCAGGTCGCTGATGCGGATGCCCTCCTGCCTGTAGAACCTGGCGTACTGGACGAGGTAGTTGGCGTAGGCCGTGCGCCAGTCGCCGCTGGCGCAGTCGGTGCCGGACAGGCCGCACAGGGTGCCGCCGTTGGCGTCGTCGCCGTTGTCCTTCATGTAGGCGGGGGCGCTCCAGGCGTTGGCGTAGAACCGCTTCACGCCGTATTTGGCGGCCTCCTTGGCGAGCCAGACCTGCCCGCCGTCGTCGCCGTCCCACACGTAGCGGGGCGGCGCGTCGGGGCCGCCGGGGTCGACCGGCTGGATCGACTTCATGTGGTCGTAGACGTCGTCGGCGGACGAGCCGATGCCCAGCCGCAGGATCGACAGGCCGGCGCCCTTGTCCCTGCTGAACAGCAGGTCCAGCACCTGGCGGCTCTTGGCCGCGGACAGGCCGCGGGCGCCGCGGATCAGGGACGCCCGCTGGAACGCCTGGGAGACGCCGAACCCGTCGATCGGCTGCAGCCGCGCCGAGAAGCGGACGCTCCCTGAGGTTTCGGCGGATCGGACAGGTTCTGCGGCCCGGGCGGGGACGGCGGTCGCGGCGCCCAGGCAGGCGGCGGCCGTGACCAGGGTGGCGAGGCGGCGCGCACGCTCGGTCGCGCGGCGCCGGCCGGGCCGGGCGGTCGGGTCCTTCCGTTCGGCCATCGCGGGTTCAGCCTTTCGTCGCGCCGGCGGTCAGGCCGCCGATCAGCTGGCGTTCGGCAACGGTGTAGAAGGCCAGCGCGGGCGCCATGGCGAGCACCACGTAGGCCAGGATGCGGGCGGTGTCCTGGGCGTACTGCCCCTGGAACTGCTGGACGCCGACGGGGATCGTCCACCAGTCCGGCTCGGTGAACACCAGCAGCGGCAGGAAGAAGTTGTTCCAGCTCGTCACGATCGCCAGCACCGAGACGGTGGCGAGCGCGGGCCGGGCCATCGGCAGCAGGATCCGCCAGAAGAACCCGAAGGCGGAGCAGCCGTCGATGATGGCGGCCTCCTCCAGCTCCGCGGGCACGTTCCGGAAGAAGCCGCGCAGCACGATGATCGTCATCGGCAGGCCGAAGGCGGCCTGCGGCAGGATCACGCCGAGCGGGTTGTCCAGCAGCCCGAAGCTCCGCAGCAGGATGAACAGCGGCAGGATCGCCACCGCGAACGGGAACATCAGCCCGATCGCGAACAGCGTGAACACCACTTCCCGGCCGCGGAAGGCGAAGCGCGCGAACACGTACGCCGCCAGCGCCGACACCGCGACCGTCACCAGCATCGTGGCCAGCGCGATCACCGTGCTGTTGGCGACCTGCCGCCAGAACGACCCGGAGGCCAGCAGCTCGGTGTAGTTGGCGGTGACCCACTGCCGGGGCAGGCCGAACGGGTTGCCGGACAGCTCGCTGGTGCTCTTGAAGCCCGACACCAGCGCGTACAGCAGCGGGACGACGATCATCGCCCCGACCACCCAGATGATCGCGTGCATGGACAGCCCGCGCAGCCGGGACCGCAGCCGGCGGGTGCTGGACGGTGCGGTGGTCGGGGTCATCGGCGGCCTCGCATGCTGGTGACGGCGCCCTCCAGGTCGCGGCGCAGCACGTAGCGCTGGTAGAAGAGGGCGAACACGAAGCTGATCAGGAACATCACGACGCTGATCGCGCTGGCGTAGCCGACCTGGTAGCGCTTGAAGCCGAACTGGAACATCGTCACCGCCATGGTCTCCGAGGAGTGCACCGGCCCGCCCGCGGTGGTCACCCAGATCAGGTCGAACAGCTGGATCGCGCCGATCACCGACAGGAACACGCTGATGCGGATGGTGGGGCCGAGCAGCGGCAGGGTGACGTGCCGGAACCGCTGCCAGGCGCCCGCGCCGTCGATCGAGGCGGCCTCCAGCACGTCCTTGGGGATGCTCTGCAGGCCGGCCAGGTAGAGGATCATGTGGAAGCCGAAGTACTTCCACGTCATCACCAGGAACACCGTGGGCAGCACGGTGGAGGACGAGGCGAACCAGGTGATGCCGAGGCCGCCCAGCCCGACCGCGTCCATGATGTGGTCGGCCAGCCCGCTGTCCGGAGCGAAGATCATGGTGAACAGCACACCGGTGATCACCTCCGACAGCACGTAGGGCGCGAAGAACAGCAGCCGGTAGAACGCCCGGCCGCGCAGCCGCTGGTTGAGCAGCACGGCCATGGCCAGCGCGAACGGCAGCTGCACGCCGACCGACAGCGCGATGAGGACGAACCCGCGCCACAGGTCGCCGAGGAACACCTCGTCCTGGAACAGCCGGACGAAGTTGTCCAGGCCGACGAACTCCTCGGGCCAGCCGAACCCGCCCCAGCGGAACAGGCTGGTGTAGAGGGCGAAGACGACCGGCAGCAGGACCAGCGCGGCGAACAGCACCAGCGCGGGCAGCAGGAACGCCGTGATCGTCGCCCGTTCGCGCAGCCGCCGCTGGCTGCGCGCCGCGCGGCGGTGCCGGGCGGGCGCCGGCGCCGCCTCCCGGCCGGGTGCGGACTTGCGGACCGAGACGGCCATCGGCTCGCTCACTGCCCCTTGGCGGCCTGCGTGACGGCCTGCGCGACCTGCTCGGGCGTGGCCTTGCCGGCGATGAGGGCGGCGACCTGGTCGTTGACCTCCTGCCCGACGACGGGCGGGAACGCCTGGTCGAAGAACTGCTGGAAGCCGGTCGCCTTGTTGAGGTGCTCCCACACCGTCCGCAGGTTGGGGTCCGTCAGCGCGCTCTCGGAGCCCTTGGTGATCGGCAGGTAGCCGCCGGACGCGACGCGCTTGCGGTCGCTCTCCACCGAGGCGAAGAACTTCAGGAAGTCGATGGCGATGTCGGGGCCGTCGCGGCCGACGGCGTTGCCGCCCCCGCCGCCGAACACCTCGGTCACCGCGCCGCTGCCGCCCTCCACGGCGGGGAACGGGAAGAAGCCGAGGTCGTCGCCGATGCCCTTGCCCATGTCCTTCTGCACGCTGGGCGCCCACTGGCCCATCAGCTCCATGGCCGTCTTGCCGTTGCCCATCTGCGCGGCCTGCCCGTCGGTCGACGAGTAGCTGGCGCCGAGGAAGCCGTTCTGGAACGGCTGCAGGTCGACCAGTTCCTTCAGGTGCCGTCCGGCCTGCACGAACGGATCGGCCGTGAAGTCGTTGGTCTTGGCGGCCTGCTGCACGGCGGCCACTCCCCCGAGGCGGATGGCCAGGTACGCCCAGTAGTAGTGGCCGGGCCACTTCTCCTTGCCCCCCAGCGCGATCGGGGTGATGCCGGCCGCCTTGAGCTTGCGGACGTCCTCCAGGAACTCGGCCCAGGTCGCGGGCGGCTTGTCGATCTTGGCCTTGTCGAAGTGCGCCTTGTTGTACCAGAACCCGACCATGCCGATGTCGTAGGGGATGGCGTAGATCTTGCCGTCGAACTCGTACGCCTGCCGCGCGATCGGCGACAGGTTCCCGATCCAGGGCTTGACGTCGTCGGTGATGTCCCGCACCAGCCCCGCGTCGACCTGCTGCTTGAGCACGCCGCCGCCCCAGGTGTGGAAGATGTCCGGCAGCTTCCCGGAGGCGGTCTGCGCGGTCATCTTCGACTTGTAGGCGTCGTTCTCCATCGGGTTCTGCTTGATGGTCACGCCCGGGTGCGCGGCCTGGTACTCCTGCACGGCCTGCGGCCACAGCGTCTTGCCGGGCTCGCTGGTGGAGATGTTCCACCACTCGAGGGTCTTGTCGGACGAGCCTCCGGAGCCGCCGCCGCAGGCGCTGAGGAGGGGGGCGGACAGTCCGGCGAGTCCGGCTGCGGCCAGGAACGTGCGGCGCGAGAGGGGTGCGGTGCCCATCGGAGTCCTCCTGGGCTCGGGGTGGGTTCGGGTGTCGCGGTCGGTTCGCGGCGGGGTGCCGCGGTCTGTTTCGACAGGCGGATCGGGACGGACGAGCCCGGCCGGTCACCGCCGCCCGTCTTCGAAACTTTTCGAAAATCTGCGGTAGGTGTTGTTGCCGTGGAACTCTAAAAAAGGCCCCCCAGGCGGTCAAGACCTCACGCACACCCGGAGGGCAAACGGGTAAAGGGGGCTATCGACATCCGAAAGATTGCGATACTGTTCGCAATCGTCCATCGGGGAGGAGCGCCCATGTCCGACCAGCCGTCCCGCCCGACTCTCGCCCTGATCGCGTCGGAGGCCGGGGTGTCCCCCGCCACGGTCTCCAAGGTGCTCAACGGCCGCACCGACGTGGCGCCGGCCACCCGCGAGCGGGTCGAGGAGCTGCTGCGTTCGCACAACTACGCCGGTCCGGGCGGCGGGCGGCGCGCCCGCCGGTCCGGGCTGATCGACCTGGTGCTGGCCGGGCTGGACAGCCCGTGGGCGGTGGAGATCCTGCGCGGCGTGGAGGCCGAGTGCGCCGAGCGCGGCATCGGCGTGGTGGTCTCCCTGGTGCGCGACGACGACGCCCGCCCGCCGAGCTGGCAGAACCTGCCCGCGCTGCACCACAGCGACGGCGTGATCCTGGTGACCTCCCGGATGACCCGCCAGCAGCGCCGCCAGCTGGAGCGCGCCGGGGTCGGGCTGGTGCTGGTCGACCCGGTCAACCTGCCCGACCCCGACATCGCCAGCGTCGGCGCGACCAACTGGGCGGGCGGCCTGGCCGCCACCGAGCACCTGCTGGAGCTCGGCCACCGCCGGATCGCGATGATCGGCGGCCCGGCCGACATGCTGTGCACCCAGGCCCGGGTGGACGGCTACCGCACCGCGCTGGAGCGCGCGGGCATCCCGGTCGACCGGGAGCTGATCCGCTACGGCGACTTCCGGCACCGCGGCGGCTTCATGCGCACCCGCGAGCTGCTGGCGCTGCCGGACCGGCCGACCGCCGTCTTCGCCGGCAGCGACGAGCAGGCCATGGGCGCCTACGAGGCCGCCCGCCAGGCCGGGCTGCGCATCCCCGAGGACCTCAGCGTGGTCGGCTTCGACGACCTGCCGACCTGCGAGTGGATGTCGCCGCCGCTGACCACCGTCCGCCAGCCGCTGGAGGAGATGGGCCGCACCGCCGCCAGCAAGCTGCTGCAGCTGCTGGACGGGCGCCCGCTGCTCAGCCCGCGCGTGGAGCTGGCCACCGAGCTGCGCGTGCGGCACTCCACCGCCCCGCCCCCGACCGCCTGACCGCGCACGTCCCGGACCGGCCGGCCTGCGCGGCCCCGTCCCCCGCCCGTCCGACGCGTTCGACCGCCGCCGTTCGAGCGCTTCCACCGTTCGTCCCCGACCGCCGCAGCCCGCCCCGGCGCGCCGCGCCGCGCCCGCGGGCACCGGCCGCCCCTGCATCCAGGAGGACTCATGACCGAAGCGCTGCCGCAGCACGCGCCCGTGGCCGACCCCCCGTGGCGCGACCCCCGGCTGCCGGTCGCCGAACGCGTCGCCGACCTGCTGGCCCGGATGACCGTGGAGGAGAAGGCCGGCCAGCTCGGCTCGTTCTGGGCGCAGCCCGCCGAGCCCGGCGAGCCGGTGGCGCCGCGCGAGGACGACGCCGACGAGCCCATGCCCGGCGACCGGGCGATGACGCTGCACGAGCAGGCCCGCTGGGGCCTGGGGCACCTGACCCGGGTGTTCGGCACCGCCCCGATCGCCCCGGCCGAGGGCGCCGCCCGGCTGCGCGAGCTGCAGCGCGTGGTCCGCTCGGCCAACCGGTTCGGGCTGCCCGCCATCGCGCACGAGGAGTGCCTGACCGGCTTCATGACCTGGCGGGCCACCGTGTTCCCCAGCCCGCCGGCGTGGGGCGCGAGCTTCGACCCCGGGCTGGTCGGCGAGATGGCCGCCGCCATCGCCGCGTCCCTGCGGCGCGCCGGCGTCCACCAGGGGCTCGCGCCGGTGCTGGACGTGGTGCGCGACGCCCGCTGGGGCCGGACGGAGGAGTGCATCGGCGAGGACCCGTACCTCGTCGGCACCATCGGCGCCGCGTACGTGCGGGGCCTGGAGAGCGGCGGCATCGTCGCGACGCTCAAGCACTTCGTCGGGTACTCGGCGTCGCGGGACGCGCGCAACATGGCGCCGACCGCCGCCGGGCCGCGCGAGGTCGCCGACGTGCTGATGGAGCCGTTCGTCATGGCGCTGCGCGAGGGCGGGCCCCGGTCGGTCATGCCGTCCTACACCGACATCGACGGGGAACCGGCCTCGGGCAGCGAACGGCTGCTGACCCGGGTGCTGCGCGAGGAGCTGGGGTTCACCGGCGTGGTGGTGTCCGACTACTTCGCGGTGTCGTTCCTGCAGTCGCGGCACGGGGTGGCCGGGTCCCGGCAGGAGGCCGCGGCGCGCGCGCTGGCGGCCGGCATCGACGTGGAGCTGCCGTCGTCGCGCTGCTACGGCGAGCCGCTGGTGGAGGCGGTGCGCCGAGGCGACGTCCCCGAGGAGCTGCTGGACCGGGCCGTGTCGCGCGTGCTGACGCTCAAGGCGGAGCTCGGCCTGCTGGACGGGCCCGAAGACGACGAACCCGTGGAGGGGGCGGCCGGGGACGGGTCGGCCGCGGACGGGGCGTCCGTGTTCGACCCGCCCGCGCACCGCGAGCTGGCGCGGCGGCTGGCCGAGGAGTCGGTCGTCCTGCTGGCCGACGACGGGACGCTGCCGCTGCGCCCGGACGCGCGGGTCGCCCTGGTCGGGCCGCTGGCCGACGAGCGGTACGGGATGATGGGCTGCTACTCCTTCCCCAACCACGTCGGCCGCTCCGACCCCGACCTGCCGCTGGGCGTGGAGTTCCCGACGCTGGCCGACGCGCTGCGCGGCGAGTTCGCCGACCTGCGGGTCGTGCCGGGCGGCGACGTGCTGGGGGCCGACGACGGCGACATCGCCGCCGCCGTCGCCGCCGCGCGCGAGGCCGAGGTGTGCGTGCTGGCGCTCGGCGACCGGTCCGGGCTGTTCGGGCGCGGCACCTCCGGCGAGGGCTGCGACGCCGAGACGCTGGCGCTGCCGGGCCGCCAGGCCGAGCTCGCCGAAGCCGTCCTGGCCACGGGGACGCCCACCGTCGTGGTGATGCTGTCGGGACGCCCGTACGCGCTGGGCGCCGTCGCGGAACGGGCGGCGGCGATCGTGCAGGCGTTCTTCCCCGGGCAGGAGGGCGGCGCGGCCCTGGCGGCGGTCCTGACCGGGCGGGCCGAGCCCCGGGGGCGGCTCCCGGTGAGCATGCCGCGCAGGCCGTACGGCACCCCGGTGGTGTACCTGCGCTCCCGCCTGGACTCCCCGCACCCGTGGAGCACGGTGGACTCCAGACCGCTGTTCCCGTTCGGGCACGGGCTGAGCTGGACGACGTTCGCCTACGAGGAGCTGACCGTCGACCCCGTGGCGGCGACCGACGGGTCGGTGCGGGTCACCGCGGTCGTCCGCAACGTCGGGGAACGGGCCGGCACGGAGGTCGTGCAGCTGTACCTGGCCGACCCGGTGTCGTCGGTGGTCCGGCCGGTGCGCTGGCTGGCCGGGTGGGCGAAGACGCGCATCGAACCGGGCCGGGCCGTACGGGTGGAGTTCACGGTGCACGCCGACCGCACCTCGTTCACCGGGGGCGACCTGACGCGCATCGTGGAGCCGGGGGTCGTGGAGGTGCTGGTGGGGCGGTCCAGCGAGGACCTTCCGCTGCGGGGCTCGTTCACCCTGGAGGGGCCGCGGCGCGTGCTGGACGCCGACCGCGTGCTGACCGTTCCTGTGGAGGTGACGCCGCTTTGACCGCGCCGAGGAGGTTCCGCAACCCGATCCTGCCGGGCATGTACCCCGACCCGTCGGTCTGCCGGGTGGGCGGCGACTTCTACCTGGTGACGTCCACGTTCGAGTGGTTCCCGGGCCTGCCGGTGTTCCACAGCCGCGACCTGGTGCACTGGCGGCAGATCGGGCACGTGCTGGACCGGCCGTCGCAGCTCGACCTGGACGGGATCCGCCCGTCGGCCGGGCTGTACGCGCCGACGATCCGCCACCACGACGGCACGTTCTACGTGGTGTGCACGCTGGTGGACGGCCCGGGCCACTTCGTGGTGACCGCGACCGACCCGGCCGGGCCGTGGTCGGAGCCCGTCTGGCTGGAGGGCGAGGGCATCGACCCGTCGCTGTTCTTCGACGACGACGGGCGGGCGTGGTTCACCGAGACCCGGCCGACGTCGCCCAGGCGGCCGGACAGCGGGTGCCAGATCCTGCTGCGGGAGTTCGACCCCGACGCGCTGCGCGTCACCGGGCCCGAGCATGTGATCTGGGAGGGCGCGGCCAGGAACGCGGTCTGGCCGGAGGCGCCCCACCTCTACAAGATCGACGGGCGCTACGTGCTGGTGACGGCCGAGGGCGGCACCTTCCACGACCACGCGGTGGTGGTCGCCCGCTCCGACGAGGTCACCGGCCCCTACGAGGGCGACCCGCGCAACCCCGTACTGACGCACCGGCACCTGGGGCGGGACTACCCGATCGTGGGGACGGGCCACGCCGACCTGGTCGACACCCCTGACGGGCAGTGGTGGATGGTGCTGCTGGCCTGGCGCCCCTACGGGGGCTACTACTGCAACCTGGGCCGCGAGACGTTCCTGACGCCCGTCCGGTGGGAGGACGGCTGGCCCGTGGCGGGGCCGGTGGAGGCCGTCCACGACGCGCCCTCGCTCCCCGAGCACCGCTGGCCCGCCGTCCCGGCATGCGACCACTTCGACGCCCCCGAGCTGGCGCCGTACTGGAACATGCTGCGCACCCCGCGCGAACGGTGGTGGAGCCTGACCGACCGCCCCGGGCACCTGCGGCTGCGGCTGCGCCCCCACACGCTCGCCGACCTGGCCAACCCCTCGTTCGTCGGACGGCGGCAGCAGCACATGGACTTCGCCGCGTTCGCGGCCATGGAGTTCGCCCCCGAACGCGAAGGGGAGCAGGCGGGCATCGCGCTCGTGCTCAACCACGACTACCACGTGGTCCTGGCGTCCACCGCGCACGGGCTGCGGCTCGTGCGCCGCGAGCAGGGCCGGGACACGGTGCTGGCCGTGCACTCCTCCGTCCCCGAGCGGCTCTGGCTGGGGTTCGAGGCGCACGGGCAGGAGTACCGGGCGCGTTTCGCCACCCGGCCCGGGGCCTGGGAGCCCCTCGGCGAACCGTTCGACGGGCGGTTCCTCAACACCCAGACGGCGGGCGGGTTCACCGGCGTGTACGTCGGCATGTTCGCCTCCGGCCCCGAGCCGGGGCGGTTCGCCGACTTCGACTGGTTCGAGTACTCGCCGCTCAGCGGCGCTGCAGGGCGGTGAGGCGCTCGGCCGCCGCCAGCACCGCCTTGGCCAGGTCGGGCAGCCGGTCGTCGCCGAAGCGCACGGCCGGGCCCTGCAGCGCGACGGCCGCGAACACCCGCCCCGCCGAGTCGCGGACGGGCGCGGCCACCGCGCGCACCCCGACGATCCGCTCCTCGTCGTTGACGGCGTAGCCGCGCTCGCGGACGCGCGCGAGGTCGGCGGCCAGCTCCGCGCGGGTGGTGAGCGTGGCGGGGGTGAAGCGGCGGAACGGCTCCGGCATCGCCACGCGCCCGTCGTCGAACGCCAGCAGCGCCTTGCCCATCGCGCACACGTGGATCGGGTTGCGCGCGCCCGGCTCCTGGTCGTACCGCAGCGGGTGCGCCGACGGCAGGTGCAGCAGCACGGCCACCTCGTCGCCCACCCGCACGCCCAGGCTCACCGCCTCGCCGGTCTCGTCGCGCAGCGCGGTCAGCTCGGGCTGCAGCAGCGTGGTGCCCATCCGCTCCAGCGCCAGCCGGCCGAGGATCGCGGCGGTGGGGCCCAGGTGGTAGCGCTCGGTGCGGGGGTCGCGGCCCAGCATCCCGGACGCGTGCAGGGCGCGGACGATGCGGTGCGCGGTGCTCGCCGTCAGCCCGAGCCTGGCCGCGATCTCGGTGGGGGTCTGCTCGGCCGCGCCCTCGAACGACCGCAGCACGGCGATGGCCCGGTCCACCGCCTGCGTCCCGCTGCGCGCGGCCCCGGTCATGCCGGCCCTGGCTCTGGCCGCTCGACCTCCGCCCACAGGCTGGGCAGGTTGACGACGATGCCCTCCTGGGTACTGCGGGCGATCACCACGACCGCCTCCTCGTCCGGCGAGGGGTTCTCCTCGCGGTGCGGGACGTAGGGCGGGACGAACACGTAGTCGCCGGGCTCGGTCTCGACCCGCATCTCGGCGTCGCCGTCGGCGAACACGAAGACCGGGTGGCCGGACACCACGTAGATCGCGGTCTCGGCCTCGCCGTGGTGGTGGTCGCCGGAGCCGGTGGCCGGAGCGACGTGGGTGCGGCCCATCCACAGCCGCCGGGAGCCGACCGTCTTGCCGGAGACGGCCTCGAAGCGGCGCATGCCGGACGTCTGCGCGGTGTCGGTCCGAAGCTCGGCGCCGCGGATGTGCTCGATGCGGCCGTGCCAGGCCGCCGCGCCGCGGGCCCGCGCGTCCGTTCCGATGTCCTTCGCCACGGTTCCATCCTCGCATTTCTTATAATCTTGACCTGTTTAGTAGAGATTACTACAGTGCGGAAGAGATCATCCACCATGCGGCGACAGGGATGAGCCAAGGGCGACTCGCCCGGGGAGGACGGCGATGACGGTCGAGTTCATCGGCATGATCCGGACGGCGGACACCTCGGAGGTCAGGCCGCGGCGGGGTCCGGCGATCGACCCCGACTACACCGCCCGGTTCGCCCGGGCCCACGAGGAGGCCGGGTTCGACCGGGTGCTGATCGGCTACCACTCCTGGGACGCCGACGGGTTCTCGGTCGCGGCGTACGCGGCCGCGCACACCGAGCGGCTGGGCCTGCTGCTGGCGCACCGGCCCGGGTTCGTGGCCCCCACGCTGGCCGCGCGCAAACTGGCCACCCTCGACCAGTTCACCGGCGGGCGGCTGGCCCTGCACGTGATCAGCGGCGCCAGCGAGACCGAGCAGCGCCGCGACGGCGACTACGCCGACAAGCCCGCCCGCTACCGGCGCACCGACGAGTACCTGGACATCGTCAAGCGGGTCTGGGCCGCCGACGAGCCGATCGACCACGAGGGCGAGTTCTACCGGTTCCAGGGCGCCCGCTCCGATGTCAAACCGGTGCACGGCAGGCTGCCGATCTACTTCGGCGGCTCGTCGGCCGACGCCTACCGGGTCGGCGGCCGGCACGCCGACGTGTACGCGCTGTGGGGCGAGCCGCTCGCCGAGACCGCCGAGCAGATCAGGGCGGTGCGCGAGTCGGCGGCGGGCCACGGCCGCGACCCGGACGAGGTGCGCTTCTCGGTGTCGTTCCGGCCGATCCTCGCGGACACCGACGAGCAGGCGTGGGAACGCGCGCACCGCATCCTGGCGGCGATCAACTCCCGGACGTCGCCGGACGGCGCGATGCTCGCCTTCCCCCCGAGCGAACGCGGTGTCGGCTCGCAGCGGCTGCTGGCCGCCGCCGAGAAGGGCGAACGGCACGACCGCGCGCTGTGGACCGCCACGGCCAAGGCCACCGGGGCGGCGGGCAACTCCACCGCGCTGGTCGGCAGCCCCGAGACGGTCGCCCGGGCACTGCTCGACTACGTCGACATCGGTGTCACCACGCTGCTGATCCGCGGTTACGAGCCGCTGGAGGACGCCGTCGACTACGGGCGGCGGCTCATCCCCCTGGTCCGCGCCGAACTGGAGCGCCGCGACCGGCCCGCCGCGGCCGCCGCCCGCTGAGAGCGGGGGCGAGGCCCATGTCGCACCGGTTCTCCCGCCGTGCCGTGTCCCGGCTGGTCGCGCCGCTGCTGGCGGTGGCGCTCGGCTGCGCCGCCGTGGCGTGCTCCGCCGGCGACGACCGCGTCACCCTGCGGGTCGGCGACCAGACCGGCATGACCGAGTCGCGGCTGAAGGCGGCCGGACTGCTCGACGACGTGCCCTACCGGATCGAGTGGTCGCAGTTCCCGGCCGCACTGCCGCTGCACGAGGCGCTGCGGGCGGGCGCGGTGGACATCGGCGGGGCGGCCGACTCGCCCACCGTGGCCGCCATCGCCGGCGGCTCGAAGATCAAGGCCGTCGCGGCCTGGAGCAACGGCGGCACCGGCACCTACATCCTCGTCCCCCGCGACAGCACGATCCGCACCGTCGCCGACCTCAAGGGCAAGCGGGTCTCCCCCACCACCCGCGGCAGCGTCGCCCACTACCTGCTGCTCGGCGCGCTCAAACGGGCCGGGCTGAAACCGGGCGACGTGCAGATGAACTTCTTGGCGCCCGCCGACGCCAACGCCGCGTTCTCCACCGGGCGGCTCGACGCGTGGGTGACGTGGGGGGTGTTCGCCGCGCGGGCGCGCGGGCAGCAGGGCGCCCGCGTCCTGCTCGGCGGGCAGGGCATCAACGCGGGCCTGTACGTGCTCAGCGCCACCGACACCGCGCTCGGCGACCCCGAGAAGGTCAAGGCGATGGCCGACTTCGCCGACCGCGTCGACAAGGGCTTCGCCTGGGGCAGGCGCGCTCCGTCCGCCTACACCGACTGGTTCGCCAGGTTCGCCGGGCAACCCAGGTCGGTGGCCGCACAGGTGCAGCCGGAGGACGCGGCCTACCGGCGCGTCCCGATGGACGACGCGTTCGCCGCCGAGCTGCAGAAGACCCACGACACCTGGGTCGAGGTCGGCCTGTTCACCGGCCGCCACGACCTGCGGCGCTTCGTCTTCCGGCAGTCGGGCGAGCCGCCCGTCGTCCCGTCCCAGGAGTGAACCATGACCATCGCATTGGCCGACGTGCTGCCCGGCATCGCCGCGCGGGCGGCCGAACACGACCGCGACGGCTCGTTCCCGCACGAGGCGTTCGCCGACCTGCACAAGGCCGGGGTGCTCAACCTGACCGTCCCGGCGGAGCTCGGCGGGGGCGGCGCGACGCTGGCCGAGGCCGTCGAGGTCGTCGGCGCGGTCGGCGCGGCCGACCCGTCGGTGGCGCTCGTGCTGGCGATGCACCTGCTCCACCACGCCGTGCTGCGCGCGCCGGACTGCCCGTGGCCGACCGAGGTGCGGCGGCGGGTGCAGCGCAGTTCGCTGGACGGCGTCGCGCTGCTCAACGCGCTGCGCGTCGAACCCGACCTCGGCACGCCCGCGCGCGGCGGGCTGCCGGCCACCGTGGCCGCACGCGGCGGGGACGGCTGGACGCTGCGCGGCCGCAAGATCTACTCCACCGGCGCGCCCGGGCTGAGCTGGCTGCTGGTGTGGGCCCGCACCGACGATCCGCGGCCCCGCACCGGCTCCTTCCTGGTGCCCGCGGACGCGCCCGGCATCCGCATCGACCCCACCTGGGACCACCTGGGCATGCGCGCCACCCGCAGCGACGACGTGATCTTCGACGGCGTGCCGGTCCCGGCCGACCACGCGGTGGACGTCAGGCCCGCCGAAGAGCAGCCGCCCCGCCCCGGCGGCGCGTTCCCGGCGTGGAACGCGCTGCTGATCAGCGCGATCTACGACGGGGTGGCGCGCGCCGCCCGCGACTGGCTGGTGGGCTACCTCAACGAGCGCACCCCCGCCAACCTGGGCCGGCCGCTGGCGACGCTGCCGCGCTTCCAGGCCGCCGTCGGCCGGATCGAGGCGCTGCTGTCCGCCAACCGCACCCTGCTGGCCGCCGCCGCCCGCGAGGAGCGCGACGCCGACGGCGCCGCGCTGGTCAAGCACACCGTCACCGGCAACGCCGTGCGGGCCGTGGAGACCGGCCTGACGCTGATCGGCAATCCCGGCCTGTCGCGGCGCAACCCGATCGAGCGGCACTACCGCGACGTGCTGTGCGCGCGGATCCACACGCCGCAGGACGACACCATCCTGACCGGCGCGGGGACCGCCGCCCTGGCCCGCTGAGCGTCCCCGCGCCGGCCGGGCGGCGCGCCGGGCCGCGCGGGGCGGCGTGAAAGATTCCGCCGGGCGGGCGTTTTCCTTGACCATGTCGAAACGCTTCGACCACCCTCCGGGGGCAACCGCGTCACGAGGAGGCCCCCGATGCGAGGAGACCGACGCAGACCCCGCGGACCCCGCCGCGCGGCGGCGCTGCTGGCGGCCCTGGCGCTGAGCGCCGCGCCGCCGGCCGTCCCCGCCGCACTCCCCGCGGCGGCCGCCGCCGAGACCTACACGTGGCGGAACGTGCAGATCGCGGGCGGCGGGTTCGTCCCGGGCATCGTCTTCAGCCGCAAGGAGCGCGACCTGATCTACGCCCGCACCGACATCGGCGGCGCCTACCGCTGGGACCGGTCGTCCCGGCGCTGGATCCCGCTGCTGGACTGGGTGGGCTGGGACCGGTGGGGCTACAACGGCGTGGTCAGCCTGGCCGCCGACCCCGTGGACGCCGACCGCGTCTACGTCGCCGCCGGCATGTACACCAACAGCTGGGACCCCAACAACGGCGCGATCCTGCGCTCCTCCGACCGGGGCGCCACCTGGCAGGTCACGCCGCTGCCGTTCAAGCTCGGCGGCAACATGCCCGGACGCGGCATGGGCGAGCGGCTCGCCGTCGACCCCAACGACAACCGCGTGCTCTACCTCGGCGCCCCCGAGGGCAACGGGCTGTGGCGCAGCACCGACCGGGGCGCGACCTGGTCGAAGGTCTCCAGCTTCCCCAACCCCGGCGACTACAGCGACGACCCGTCCGACCCCAACGGGTACGGCAGCCACCGGCCCGGCGTGGTGTGGGTGACGTTCGACGAGAGCACCGGCACCTCGGGCAGCCCCACCCGCACCGTCTACGTCGGCGTCGCCGACAAGGACAACACCGTCTACCGCAGCACCGACGCGGGCGCCACCTGGGAGCGCATCCCCGGGCAGCCGACCGGCTACATCGCGCACAAGGGCGTGCTGGACGCGGCGAGCCACGCCCTCTACATCGCCACGTCCGACACCGCGGGCCCCTACAGCGGCGCCAAGGGCGACGTGTGGAAGTTCGACACCCTGACCTCGGCGTGGACCCGGATCAGCCCGGTCCCGTCGACCAGCTCGGACGCCTACTTCGGCTACAGCGGCCTGACCGTCGACCGGCAGCGGCCCGGCACCCTCATGGTCGCCACGCAGATCTCCTGGTGGCCCGACGTCGTCTTCTTCCGCAGCACCGACGGCGGCCAGACCTGGACGCGCATCTGGGACTGGACGAGCTATCCCGACCGCAGCTTCCGCTACACGATGGACATCTCGTCGGTGCCGTGGCTGACGTTCGGCACCGACCCGTCGCCGCCCGAGGTCACCCCGAAGCTCGGCTGGATGACCGAGTCGCTGGAGATCGACCCGTTCGACTCGAATCGGATGATGTACGGGACGGGCGCCACCATCTACGGCACCGAGAATCTGACCCGGTGGGACTCCGGCGGCCAGATCACCATCCGGCCCATGGTGGCGGGGCTGGAGGAGACCGCCGTCCTGGACCTGGTCAGCCCGCCGTCCGGGGCCCCGCTGGTCAGCGCCCTCGGCGACATCGGCGGCTTCCGGCACGACGACCTGGGCACCGTGCCGCCGACGATGTTCGTGCGGCCGACCTTCACCAGCACCACCAGCCTCGACTACGCCGAGAACAACCCGTCGGTGATGGTGCGGGCGGGCGACTTCACCGACTCGGACCGGCCGAACGACTCCCACGTCGCCTTCTCCACCGACGGCGGCGCGAACTGGTGGCAGGCCGCCGAGCCGGGCGGCGTCAACAAGGGCGGCACGGTCGCGGCGGCCGCCGACGGCAGCCGGTTCGTGTGGGCGCCGGGCGACAGCGGCCAGCCGGTGGTGTACTCGGTGGGCTTCGGCAACTCCTGGTCGCAGTCGTCGGGCGTGCCGGCCAACGCCGTCGTCGAGTCCGACCGGGTCGACCCGAAGAAGTTCTACGCGTTCTCGGGCGGCCGCTTCTACGTCAGCACCGACGGCGGCCGGTCGTTCACCGCCACCGCCGCCTCCGGGCTGCCGTCGGCGGCGAAGTTCAAGGCCGTCCCCGGCCGCGAAGGCGACATCTGGCTGGCCGGTGACGGCGGCCTGTACCGCTCGACCGACTCGGGCGCCTCGTTCACCAGGGTCCCGGCGGTGGCCAAGGCCGTGAACATCGGCTTCGGCAAGGCCGCTCCGGGCCGCTCGTACCAGGCGCTGTACCTGGTCGGCACGGTCGGCGGCGTCACGGGCGTCTTCCGCTCCGACGACACCGGCGCCACCTGGGTGCGCGTCAACGACGACCAGCACCAGTACGGCAACATGGGCGAGGCCCTGACCGGCGACCCGCGCGTCTACGGCCGCGTCTACCTGGGCACCAACGGCCGCGGCATCGTCTACGGCGACACCTCGGGGTGACCGCCCCCGCCCGGTGCCGCCCCGGCCCCTCCGGGCGGGGCGGCACCGGGCTCGTCACAGCTCCGCCAGGACGCTGAGGGGCAGGCGGCCGTCGGCCAGCGGCCGGACGGCGATGCGGATGAGGGCGAGCGCGTTGTCGTCCCCGGCGATGCGGTTGGCGCTGAGCCGCCCGCACGCCAGGCACTCGTGGATGATCATCCACTCGCCGTCCCGGCGGGCCGTGACGCTGACCGCCGCCATCCGCCCGCCGCAGCCGGCGCGCCGGTCGCCGGGGATCCGGTCGTCGACGTGCAGGCTGGTCAGGCAGTGCGGGCAGTGGTTGCGGTGCGCGGTGCCCGGCGCGGACAGCGGCACGTCCAGGCGGCAGCCCGCGCGGCGGAACGAGCCGGCGCGGCCCCGCCGCCCGTTCCGCCGCCGCACGTCCCGCCGTGGACCGTCCGGCGGTTTCGGTCTGCGGCGCGGCATGTCACAGCCCCCCGAACGGTTCGAGCGGGAACGGCGGCTCGGCCAGGGGCCGCACGGCCATCCGCATGAGGATGAGCCGGTTGTCGTCCTGCCGCACGGGGTTGGAGGTCAGCTCGCCGCACCCGGCGCACCGGTGGATGAGCATCCAGTCGCCGTCGCGCAGCACCGCGATGGCGATCGGCGCCATGCGGGACCGGCACCGCGACGGCCCGCCCCCGGCGCGGTCGAGGACGTGCAGCGAGTGCAGGCAGGTCGGGCAGTGGTTGCGGCGCGCCCCGTCGGGCGCGGACGCGGACGCGGTCAGACCGCATCGCACGCAGGTGAAGGTATCGGTTCTGCGGGTGGACACCCGGAAACTCCTTGCCGGAACGCCGACGGACCCCGGGTCCGCCGGACGGCGGTGGGGTGCTGGACAGCAAGGAAGCGCCGAGCGGCCTCGCCGGAGCGTGGATCGTGCTCATCAGATGCGGTGGAGAGGCGCGCTCGGCGCCGGCCGGGTCGTCAAAAATCACCTGCCGGAAAGTCTGTGCCGGACTGGACGAACCCCCACGCTAGCGGCCGCCCCCGGGACGTCGCGAACGATTTTCGGGGCGGCTCCGGGCGCGGCGCGGCGGCGACGGCGCAGCCGCGGACGATCGGGGACGCCGCAGGGCCACCCCCGGAGGCGTCGCTCACCGCATCGGGGGAAAGCTGGATCTGGTACCACATGATCGCGCGATCGAGGGAGATCCATGAACACGGCAACGGGCGGGGGCGGCGGCGCCGTCCTGGAGGAGCTGGACCGCGAGGAGTGCCTGCGGCTGATCACGCCGGGCGGCGTCGGCCGGGTCGCCTTCAACGACGGCGAGGGCCCCGCCGTGATCCCGGTGAACTACGTCGTCGACGACGGCACGGTGGTGTTCCGCACCGATCTGAGCAGCCGCCTCAGCAAGGCGCTGAGCACCGCGCTGGCGGGCGCCCAGGTGCGGATCGCCTTCGAGGTCGACCGGTTCGACGAGGCGCGGCACGAGGGCTGGAGCGTGCTGCTGCGCGGGGGCGCCCGGCAGCTGTCGGAGGACGAGTCCGCGGCCGCCGCGCCCGTGGAGCCGTGGCCGGGCGGCGAGCGCGGCGCGCACATCCGGATGATCCCGGCGGAGATCAGCGGCCGCCGCGTCCACCACTGATCCGCACGGCCGTCGGGCCGCACCGCGGACACGACGCGACGGGCGGGGGCCGCGCGGCCCCCGCCCGTCTCACCCCCTCGGGTGGTTCAGGGCGTCACTCGTTGAACAGGCTCCCGTAGTCGGCCATCGCCATCGCCACGTCGGCCTGGGCCCAGAAGCGGTGGTAGTTGAACACCGGCGCCGTGGAGCTGGCGCCCGTGGCGTACGCCCACACGCGCTGGTAGTCGGGGTCGTTCTGGTAGAAGGACCGGATGGACATGAAGGTGGAGCTGGAGTTGATCGGGTCGCCGTTGGGCATCGTGCCGGTCCAGCCCGGGGGCACGTACACCGGGTCGGCGACGCGCTTGTAGTCGGCCTTGGTCTCCGGCACCGACACGCCCTTGGCGTCCTGGTGCCGCCACAGCGCGTCCAGCAGGTCCTTGGCGGTCTGCTTGGCCTGCGCGTGGCCCGCCTTGGCCGCGTAGTAGGACAGCGTCCTGGCCAGCGCGGCGGTCACGCCGACGTCCTGGGTGCGGTCGACGACGGTGACGTGCAGCCCGGTGTTGGCGGGCGGCATGCCGCTGGTGCTGGACCAGTCGGCGTCCGGCTGCCCCTCCCACCGCAGCGTGGAGGGGATCTGGTAGTCGCCGGTGGACGCGTCGACCGTGGTGTTGTCGAGCACCCAGTCGACCCACTTGTCCAGGATGGCCTTGGCGTCGGCGCTGCCAGTGACGTGGTAGTACTCGGCGACGCGCTCCATCGACCACGCCTGGAACCCGAACCACTGGTTGCTGGGCGGGTCGTGGTAGACGGGCTGCCAGTCGTAGGCCATCCCGAAGAACTTGGTCAGGCCGGACGGCGGGGTGCTGTAGCTGCCGTCCCAGCTGTTGGTCACGCCCCCGGCGATGCCGCCCTCGGCCGACTGCAGCCACTTGTACAGCTGCAGCTGCCGGGTGAGGCTGGTCGACCAGTCGGTCTTGGCCGTCGCGCCCTTGGGCTCCACGGCCGGGTTGTTGACCAGGGCGTAGGCCGCCATCGGGTTCTGGTAGCCGAAGTGGGACGCGCCGTCGCCGATGCGCCAGGCCCAGCCCGCGCTGGTGTCCAGCGCGCCGCCCCAGGCGTAGTACCACGACAGCAGGTAGTGGGCGCTGTCCTTGCCGGAGCCGCCCGGGCAGCTCGACGCCGGGTAGCAGTTGCCGATCTTCTTGAAGTACTTGTCGAAGAAGGCGTACCGCAGGTAGTCGCCCAACTTCCCGGCCTTGGCCACCGTGGCGGACACCTCGCCGCCCTTGTTCTGCTCCTTGGCCCACACGTCGGCCCAGTACGCGGCCTGGACCGCGCGCGCGTCGGCGTCAGGGGCGTTGGTGAACTTCCACTGCCTGGCGTAGCTGGCGTCCCCGGTGAACAGGTCCAGGTAGCCGTTGGTGCCGCCGTACTTGAACGCGTCGCAGGTGGGCTGCGGGATCGTCTCGAACACCGACTCCTGCGAGCCGCGCTGGTAGGTGTTGATGTAGGACGGGCCGTCGGCGGACGGTCCCTCCTCGCAGCCGCCGCCGGGGGTGTTGCCGTAGCCGTAGACGTTGTCGACGTCCTGCAGCCAGTGCATGCCGTAGATGTCGTCGGTGCCGTAGGCCGACTTCAGCTCGCCGGCGATCGGGTCCTGCCCGACCGAGACGCTGCTGTCGAGCTGGGACGGGTAGTCGCTCGGGTCGGGGTGCTCCGGCGCGTAGGTGGCGGGCTTGTTCGCCTGGTAGAAGGAGTTGGTCGGCTGGTCGGCGTGGGTGGGGATCATGTACTTCTCCATCAGCGCCCACGCGGCGTTGAAGGGCTCCCAGTTCTGGGTCACCCTGCCGTACACGGCCTCCAGCCAGATCAGGTAGCTGTACGCCTCGGAGGTCGTCTCGTGCCCGTGGTCGGGGGCCTCCACCATGAAGGTCTCCACCGAGTGGTACGGGATGCCCTCGGGGCTGAAGTACCCGTTCGCCGGGTCCTTGATCTTGTTGTACTGGTCGAGGAAGCGCTGCTGGTAGACGCCGCCGCCGGCGGCGACCTGGGTGACGGTGACCTCGGCCGCGGCGTAGCCGGCGGCGGTCGAGGTGAACGTGGCCGTGCCGGTGCCGGTGTCGGCGGCGCTGATCTCCACGTTCTGCGCGGTGGACCAGTTCTGCGGGGTGAAGGTGAGCTGCCCGCCGGCGCTGACGCTCAGCGCGGTGTTGCCGGACGTGCGGGTCGTGGTGACGGTGACGTCGGACGTCGGCGCCCGCGACAGCCTGACACCGTAGGTGACCGTGCCGCCCTGGGTGACCGTGAGCGCGGTCGGGCTGGCGACGATGCTCGCCTCGTCGGTCACCGTGATCCCGACCGGTGCCGACTCGGCGGTCGCCCCGGTGCTGTCGGTGACCTTGGCGTAGAGCGAGTAGTCGCCCGCCTCGGTGGGCGTCCAGTCCAGCGTGTAGGGCGCGGTGGTGTCACCGGGCGCCAGCAGGCCGTCCTGGCTGTAGAACTCGACCTTGCTCACCGTGGCACCGGTCCCGGCGGTGGCGGTGGCCGCCAGCGGCACGACGGCGCCCACCGAGTAGGTGGCGCCGGCGGCCGGGCTGGTCAGCGTGACGGTCGGCGCGGCGGCGGTGTCGTTGCAGCGGGTGCCGTTGAGGAAGAACGCGGTCGGGTCGGCGTTGCCGCCGGAGTAGGTGAACTGGGCGCCCACGTTGACCGTCGCGCCGGTGGCCAGCGAGCCGTTCCAGGCGGCGTTCCGCACGCTGACCTGCTGCCCGGTCTGCGACCAGGTGCCGTTCCAGCCGTTGGTCAGCCGCTGGTCGCCGGTGTAGGAGTAGGTCAGCTCCCAGCCGGACAGGGCGTCGCCGGTGTTGGTGATGTCGATGCTGGCGGTGAAGCCGTTGCCCCAGTCGTTCTTGGTGTAGACCACCTTGCAGCCCGCGGCGGCCTGCGCCGGCGCCGCCACGGCGGTGAGCAGGCCGCCGAGCAGCACCAGCACGGCGCCCACCGCGGTGAACGGGCGCCTTCGGTCGCGCCATCGCAATCGTCGTCTCACAGGGGGTTCCTTTCGGGCAGGGCGGAGCCCGCCGCCGGCGCCTTCCGCGCCGGCGGCGGGCGCACTCGTGGTGAGCGGGGTCGGACGGGCGCCGGTGCGGCGCCGGCGGGGCGGGCTCCGCCGGGCCCGGAGAGCGCGGCGGGGCGTCCCCCGCTAGGCGGAATCTCGGACGATCAGCTTGGTCTTGAGCACGACGCCGCGGTCGGACAGGCCCTTGCCAGCCATGCAGGCGCGCAGCTCGCGCACGCAGCGGGCGCCGAGATCCTCGATCGGCTGGCGGACGGTGGTGAGCCGGGGCCGCACCCGCTGGGCGATCGGCGCGTCGTCGAACCCGACGACCGCGACGTCGTCGGGCACCCGGCGGCCGGCGCGGCGCAGCGCCCGCAGCGCGCCCACCGCCATGGGGTCGGACGCGCACAGCACCGCGTCCAGGTCGGGGCGGCGGTCCAGCAGCCGGTTCATGGCGTGCTCGCCGGACAGCTGGCCGAAGTCGCCGCGGCCGATCAGGCCGGTGGTGTCCAGGCCGGCCTCCTCGGCGGCGGCGCGGTATCCGGCGAGCCGGTCCACGCCCGCGGCCATGTCGGACGGCCCGGCGATGGTGGCCACCGCGCGCCGCCCGGAGGCGGCCAGGTGCCGCACCGCCGCGCGGGCGCCGCCGCGGTTGTCGGCGTCCACGTACGGCAGCGGCACGTCGGTGAGCGGCCGCCCGGCCAGCACGACCGGGGCCCCGGCGGCGGCGTGCACCAGCGCCGCCGGATGGTCCCGGTGCGAGCTGATCAGCAGCACCCCGGCGGCGTGGCCGCCGCGCAGGTACTCGGCGGTGGTGCGCCACTCCTCCGGCCGTCCGGCCATGAGGATCACCAGCGGGGCGCGGCCGTCCAGCTCGCGTTTGACGCCCCACAGCACCCGGGCGAAGAACGGGTCGGCGAAGACGCGGGCGCTGTCCTCGCAGAAGACCACGGCGACGGCGCCCGATGTGCGGGGCTCGCGGGAGGCGGGGCGGCGGCGCACGTAGCCCAGCCGCTGCACCGCCTCCTCGACCTGCATGCGCGCGGCGCGGCTGACCCGGGTGGAGCCGCTGAGCACGCGGGAGGCGGTGGCGGGGGAGACACCGGCGAGCTCGGCGACGTGGGCCAGGGTGGGGGTTCGGCCGTCGGCCGGGGAACAGGCCGGACCGGCGGACGGTTCGGTGATCGTCACGCGTGCACTCCCTTCGGGTTCCCGGCCCGCGGGGGTGGCGGCCGGGAGGGGCGGGGGGTGTAGTGGGAGCGCTCCCAAGAATCCGTTCGCCGGTCAGCGCTGTCAAGAGAAATGTGGCAATCAGGTTAAGGCGCGGTTTCCGTCCCATTGCCGATCTTGATGATCGGCCGGCATACCGGCGCTGATCAGGCAGAACGCGGCGCACACCGCTTCCGGGTCGCCGTGAAAGCCGTGAAAGGCCGTGGAAGAACGCTTCTCGCCGCGCCGCGCCCGGTTTAGGTTCGGCGTCGAAATCACGAGTGTGGGAGCGCTCCCATAATCCGGACGAGGAGGTCGGATGCGGGCACGGCCGACGACCCCCGCAACGGGCCCCGCGACAAGCCCGCCGACGAGGCCCCCGACGAGCCCTGCGGCGGGCCGCGTGCTCAGGGCGCTCGCCGCGCTGGCCGGGGCGTCGGCCGTCGCGCTGGCGCTCGCGGCCGCCTGCGCCGGCGGCGACGGCCACCGGCACCACGGCCGGCACGGCGCGTCCGCGGCGCGCTTCCCGCACGACGCGGCCACGCTGCTGGCCGCCGGCGCCGGCAACCTGGAGGGCTCGGCCTCGTTCCGGCTCACCATGCGGGTCGCCATGCCCGGCGGCGACGGCCGGCCCGCCCACCGGATGGACATGACCGGCGTGTGGGACGCCCGGCGCCCCGCGGGCCGCATGGACGGCGTCCTGCGCGACGCCCGCACCACCGTGCTGTCGATCGGCGGCACCGAGTACGTCTCGCTGCCGCCCGAGCTGCGGCGCCGGACCGGCCGCGACTGGCTGCGGGCGGCCCGCGGCACCCGCACCTTCGGCCAATTCTCCGACGTGCACCGCGTCGCGATGCTCCTGCGCGCCGCGACACGGCCCGCCGCCTCGGGCACGCCGGGCGGCATCTGGCACGTGCGGGGCGAGATCGGCCGGGACGCGGCGCGCAAGGCGAGCCCGGAGCCGGCGTGGCAGGAGTTCGTGCGGCTGCTGCCGTCCCGCACCGGCTTCGACCTGTGGACCGACGACGCCGGGCGGCCCGGCCGGGTGCGGCTCACCCTGCCCGCGGAGCAGCAGGCCGGGGCCGGATCCGGCGGGACGTCGGGGAAGAAGGCGTCCCGGACCGACAAGACCGAGACCGTGCACGGGACGGTCGAGCTGTCGGCGTTCGGCGCCCGGCCCCAGGTCACCGAGCCGACGGCCGCGCAGATCCTCACCTCCCTTCCCGAGGAGACCAGGTGACGGCGCCCGCGGCCGTCCCGGGGACCGCGCCGCGCGCACCGCGCTCGGCGGCCCGCCCGGACGCACCGGGCGGACCGCCAGGCCATCGTCCGCCCGGGCCGCGTCGCTCCCACTACGGACGGCCGGCGGCGGCCGTGGCCTTTGACCCTGTGTCGTCCCACCCACCCAGAAAGGTTGCCGAACACCGATGACCCGCCCCCGTACGCCCATCCCCCGCCCCCGAGGAGGAGCCCGATGAGACGGACCGCGCGCCGCGGTGTCGCCTCCGGAGCCGCAGCGCTGCTGCTGGCCTCCGGTGCGGTCGCCGTGGCCAACACCCAGGCCGCCGCCGCCGCGGGCTGCAAGGTGTCCTACACGGTCAACGACTGGGGCACCGGCTTCACCGCGAACGTGGAGATCACCAACCTGGGCGACCCGCTGAGCAACTGGACGCTGGAGTGGGACTTCTCCGGCAACCAGCGGATCACCAGCAGCTGGAACAGCAGTTACAGCCAGTCCGGGCAGCACGCCACGCTGAGCAACGCCTCCTACAACGGCTCCCTGGCGACCGGCGCCACGGTCACGCCCGGCTTCCAGGCGGTCTACTCGGGCACCAACGAGACACCGACCGAGTTCAAGCTGAACGGCACCACCTGCACCGGTTCGACCACCCCGACCGACCCGACCGACCCGCCGACGGACCCGCCCGCCGGCGACCGGGTCGACAACCCGTACGTGGGCGCCAAGGTCTACGTGAACCCCGACTGGGCGGCCAAGGCCAACGCCGAGCCCGGCGGCAGCCGCATCGCCGACCAGCCCACCGGCGTGTGGATGGACCGCCGGGCCGCGATCACCGGCACGTCCGGCGCCCGCGGCCTGCGCGCCCACCTCGACACCGCGCTGGAGCAGGGCGCCGACCTCATCCAGGTCGTCGTCTACAACCTGCCCGGCCGCGACTGCTCCGCGCTGGCGTCCAACGGCGAGCTCGGCCCCGACGACCTGGACACCTACAAGACCGAGTTCATCGACCCGATCGCGGAGATCTTCGCCGATCCCAAGTACGCGAGCCTGCGGATCGTCACGGTCGTCGAGATCGACTCGCTGCCCAACCTGATCACCAACGTGTCGCCGCGGCCGACCGCCACCGAGAACTGCGACCGGATGAAGGCCAACGGCAACTACGAGAAGGGCATCGCCTACGCCCTGCAGAAGCTCGGCGCCATCCCGAACGTCTACAACTACATCGACATCGGCCACCACGGCTGGCTCGGCTGGGACGACAACTTCGGCCCGACCGCCGAGCTGCTCGCCCAGGTCGCCCGCGCCTCGGGCTCGATGTCGAACGTGCACGGGTTCATCACCAACACCGCCAACTACGGCGCGCTGACCGAGCCCTACTTCTCCATCAACGACACCGTCGGCGGCAGGTCGGTGCGCGAGTCCACGTGGGTGGACTGGAACCGCTACGTCGACGAGCAGTCCTACGCGCTGGCCATGCGGCAGCGGCTCATCCAGGCCGGCTTCGACAGCGGCATCGGCATGCTGATCGACACCTCCCGCAACGGCTGGGGCGGCGCGGACCGCCCGACCGGCCCGGGTCCGCAGACCGACGTGGACGCCTACGTCGACGGCGGGCGCCTGGACCGCCGCATCCACCTGGGCAACTGGTGCAACCAGTCGGGCGCCGGCCTCGGCGAGCGCCCGAAGGCGGCCCCGGTGGCCGGGATCGACGCCTACGTGTGGATGAAGCCGCCGGGCGAGTCCGACGGCGCCAGCAGGGAGATCCCCAACGACGAGGGCAAGGGCTTCGACCGGATGTGCGACCCCACGTACGAGGGCAACGCGCGCAACAACTACAACATGTCCGGTGCGCTGCCCGACGCTCCCCTGTCCGGGCACTGGTTCTCCGCCCAGTTCCAGGAGCTGATGCGCAACGCCTACCCGCCGCTCGACTGACCCGGTGAGCGCCTGACCGAGGGCCCGACGCGTCCCGCGCGTCGGGCCCTTCGCGTCCCGCAAGAACGGCGGCCGCCCCGCCGTCGCGGCCCTGCGCCATGCGGCCCGCGCCGCCCCGCGGGAGTCCGGCGGCGTCCCGCCGCGCGTGTCACGGGAACAGCCAATCGAGCGCGCGCAGGCTCTTGCGCAGGTACTTCTCGTCGCCGGTCTCGATCCCGTAGGCCATGTCCTCCAGGACCGCGCACCGGGCGTAGAAGACCGCGCGTTCCGCGGGCTCGCGGTCGCCGTACCGGCGCAGCGCCGCGTCGAGCGCCCCGGGCCCGAGGTCCCGGTACAGCCTGCCGAAGTCGACGGCCGGGTCGGTGATCGCCGCGTCGCTCCAGTCGATGACGCCGGTCACGCGTGCCCCGTCGGCGAGCACGTGCTCGATGCCCAGGTCATTGTGGGTGAACACCGGATCCGTGCCGCCTTCGGGCGGCGGCGCCGCCAGGAACCTCTCCACGGCCGGACGGTACCGTCCGGGCACCTCCCCGGCGAGCTGCGCGTACGTCGCCGCGGCCTCCCGCCGCCATGCCTCCGTCGGCTCGTCGTCGACCTCGGCGAACCGCGTCGCCCGGCTCGCCGGCACATCGTGCAGGGCGCGCAGGAGCCCGCCGAGCGTTTCCGCGACGGCCGCCGGCGGCCCTGCCACGTCGATCAGCGGCACGCCGGGCAGTTTGGCGTACGCCAGGCATCCCCGTTCCGCGGCGACGAATCTCGGCTCGGGAACGGGCAGCGGTGAGATCCCGGCGACGAAGCCGAGCAGCGCGGCCTCCCGCCGCACCTTCGCGGCCCGGCGCCGCGGGTCGCCGTCCTTGGCGAACCGCACGATCAGCTCGCCGTTGACCTCGTAGGCGGTGTTGTCCTCCCCCTCGCCGAGCGCCGCCACCGTCTCGACCGGGTATCCGGGCAGGTGCTCGCGTACCACGTCGCGGACGTCCTCGCCGCCCACCGTGCCGTCGCCCATCAGCGGGGGGCGCCGACGCCGCGCAGGAGGGTGTCGACGATGCGGGTGGCGAGCGCGTCGATGTCGCCGTCGGGGCCGGCGCCGCCGTCCGAGGCGGCGCCGCCGTGGGTGGCCTCCCCGATGAGCGCGTAGTAGCAGCGGCGCGCCCACCGCGGGTCGACGTCGGCGCGCAGCAGGCCCTCGGCGGCGGCGCGCCGGAAGAAGCGGTCGCAGCGGTCGACCACGTCGGCGTGCACGCGGGCGATCTCGGGGTTGGCGGAGGCGGCGGCCCGGGCCATCGCGTAGTTCCAGTCGAGCTTGACGCGCAGCACGTTGGCGGTGACCCGGTGCAGCACGACCAGCGGCGGCGCGGTGTCGGAGATGTCGACGGCGGCGGCGAACCGCTCGGTGGCCCACGCGGTGAGCGCCTCGATCAGCGCCTCGCGGGTGGCGAAGCGCCGGTGCACGGTGGTGCGGGCCACCCCGGCGGCCTCGGCGATCTGCTCCATCGTGGCCGCGGGGTCGGCCGACAGCACCCGCTCGGCCGCCTCCAGGATCGCGCGGACGGTCCGCTCGGCGTCGGCGCGCAGCGGCTTGCGGGCGTGCTGGATCGTCACCCCACCAAGACTAACGCGTAGCGACTGCCCCTCAACTTGCATCATCAATGTTGCAAATCCTAAGGTGACTGCGTCAGCACTGACGCAGATAGGAGCGAAGTCATGGACCTGCAGCTGGACGGCAAGACCGCGGTGGTCACCGGCGCGAGCAAGGGCATCGGCCTGGCCGCGGTCGAGCGGCTGACCGGGGAGGGCATGCGGGTGGTGGCCGCCTCGCGCACCGTCACCCCCGAACTGGAGAAGACCGGCGCGACCGCCGTCACCGTCGACCTGTCCACCCCGGACGGGCCCGGGCGGCTGATCGAGCGGGCGCTGGAGGAGCTGGGCGAGCTGGACCTGCTGGTCAACAACGTCGGCGGCGGCGGCAGCGGCTTGACCGGCGGGTTCCTCGACCTGGACGACCGCCTCTGGCAGGCCGTCTACGACCTCAACCTGTTCGCGGCGGTGCGGACGACCCGGGCGGCGCTGCCGAGCCTGCTGCGGCGGCGCGGTGTCATCGTCAACGTCTCGTCCGTCAGCGCCCGCATGCCGCACACCGGGCCCGTGCCGTACACGACGGCGAAGGCGGCGCTGACGGCGTTCGGCAAGGCGCTGAACGAGGAGTTCGGGCCCAAGGGGGTGCGCGTCGCCACCGTCTCCCCCGGCCCGGTGCGCACCCCGCTGTGGGAAGCGCCGGACGGCTTCGGCGCCGAGCTCGCCGAGGCGTTCGGGATGGACCGCGGGCAACTGGTGGCCGGGCTGCCGCAGTCCATGGGCATGACCACCGGCAGGCTCACCGAGCCCGAGGAGGTCGGCGCGCTCATCGCCTACCTCGCCTCGCCGCTGGCGGCGAGCATCGCCGGCGCCGACGTGGCCATCGACGGCGGCGCCTGGAAGAGCGCCTGACCCGGCCGGCGCCCCGGCATGCCCCCGGCAGGGGCGCGCCCCCTCGCCGCGACGGCGAGGGGGCGCGCCCGGGCGGGGTCAGATCTTGCCGACGCCGGCGCCCGCGGTGACCGTGGCCTTGACGTTGGCCGCGTTCTCACGGGTGTAGGAGTACGGGATCGCCGCCACCGAACCGGGGTTGCGGGTGACGATCGAACCCGAGTTCACCAGGTAGTTGCCGGACTCGCGGATGTTGCCCTCGGGCGAGGAGCCCTCCTGGACGGAGGTGGGCCGCTTGACGTTCTCGAAGTAGTTGGCCTCGACGAACACGCCCGCGCCCGTGGTGGACGCGGCGCCGTAGCTGCCGATGTCGCTGTAGTAGTTGTTCAGCACGTGCACCGGGTTGGCGAACCGCACCCGCGGGTGCCGCTGGTTGGTGCCCTGGAACCAGTTGTGCACGTAGGTGACCCGCAGGTGGCCCTGGTCCTGGGAGCCGTTGCTGTCGGAGTGGCCGACCAGCGAGGTCTTGTCGTGGTCGTGGAAGCGGTTCCACGACACGGTGATGAAGTCCGAGCCGCGCTTGATGTCCAGCAGCCCGTCGTTCGCGCCCGACAGGTCGTTGTGGTCGATCCAGATGTTGGTCGAGCCGTCCTGGATGTTGATGGCGTCGTCGCCGGCGTCGGTGAAGGTCAGATTGCGGATGATGACGTTGCGGACGCCGTCGATGTCCAGGCCGCCGCCGGTGATGCGGCCGTTGGCGCCCACACCGATGATCGTCTTGTCGGAGGCCACGTCCTGCATGCCCGACAGCGAGATGGTGCCGTTCACCTGGATGACGTACCGGCCGGAGGCCTGGGCGTACTGCAGGAACTGCGAGGCGTTGGTGACGGTCACCGTGGTGCCGCCGGCGCCGCCGGTGGTGCCGCCGTTCTGCGCGGCGTAGCCGACGGGGCTGCTCTCCGCGGCGACGGCGACGGGCGCGGCGTCCTGCCGCGCCTCGGCCGAACCGTAGGAGCCGGTGGCCACGGTGACGCCCGCGGCGACGACGGCTGCGGCGGCGAGACCGAGCACGGTCCTGGTCATGGGGATACCTCCTCGTAGCGGGCTGCTCAGCGGACGTAGACGGAGGGCTGAGCAGGGGCGGTCATGCGGTCGCCGATGAAGAAACTCGGGTGCGGCGGCTGGTTGTAGGCGGTGTTCTGCCAGGCCAGCGCGACGCGGTACTGGGTGTCGTGCTGCAGGGTGTAGATCTTGCGGTCGGTCACGTCCCGGGTGGTGTAGATGCGCAGCCGGGTGTTGTCGGTGGTGCGCCAGACGACCTCCTCCCGCCAGTCGCCGAACAGGTCGCCGGACAGCGACGGGGTGGCCTTGGTGCCGTTGTTGGACGCCACGCCCGACCCCGTCAGCAGGCGGGTGTCGGCGTCGGGGCCGTACTTGTCGATGTGGGTGCCGTCCAGCAGCTCGCGCACCGGGTCGGCGTCCCACCACACCAGGAAGTTGATCGACGAGGGCTTGCGGCCGGCGTTGTTGCCGGTGACGCTGCGCAGGTTGGCGTCGGCCGCCGACCAGAACTCCGCGCCGAGCCGCCCGTTCCAGATGTCCCCGGCGACGCCGCGGCCGTTGTCGCAGCACGCGGGCGTCGACCACAGGATCCGGCCGGTGCGGGCGTCGGCGTACCACGACGACGGCTTGGCGGAGTCCTCGTCGACCTTGAAGTACTCAAGGCCCGGCCGCGCCGGGTCGAAGTCGCCGAGGTGGGCGGCGTCGCCGTGGCCGTTCCTGGTGGTCCACAGGCCGTAGCCGTTGTCGTCGACCGCCATCGCGCCGTAGACGATCTCGTCGCGGCCGTCGCCGTCGACGTCCCCCACGGTCAGCGCGTGGTTGCCCTGGCCGTCGTAGCCCTGGCCGACGTTGGTGGAGCTGTTGGTGTCGAACGTCCAGCGGCGGGTGAAGCGCCCGTCGCGCCAGTCCCAGGCCGCGATGACCGTGCGGGTGTAGTAGCCGCGGGCCATGATGAGGCTGGGCCGGGAGCCGTCGAGGTAGGCGGTGCCCGCCAGGAAGCGGTCCACGCGGTTGCCGTAGGAGTCGCCCCACGACGCGACGTCGCCGCGCGGCGGGACGTAGTCGACGGTCTGCATGGCGGCGCCGGTCTGCCCGTTGAACATGGTGAGGTACTCGGGCCCGGACAGGATGTAGCCGCTGGAGTTGCGGTGGTCGGCGGACGCGTCGCCGATGACGCGGCCGGTGCCGTCCACGGTGCCGTCGGCGGTCTTCATCGCCACCTCGGCCCTGCCGTCGCCGTCGTAGTCGTACACCTGGAACTGGGTGTAGTGGGCACCGGCGCGGATGTTGCGGCCCAGGTCGATGCGCCACATCCGGGCGCCGTCGAGGCGGTAGGCGTCGATGTAGACCGGGTCGGTGAAACCGGACTGGGAGTTGTCCTTGGAGTTGGCGGGGTCCCACTTGAGGACGATCTCCTGCCGCCCGTCGCCGTCCAGGTCGCCGACGCCGGCGTCGTTGGCGCTGTAGGAGGACGACGGCGGCTGGATCGGCACGTCGAGGTAGCCGTCGCCGAACCGCAGCGACGTCTCCGACGCCGCCCCCTCGGCACCGTTCACCACCGGCCGCACCGTGTAGGTCGCGTCGGCGGCGGCCCCCGCGTCGTAGTAGTTGGTGGAGTCGGTGACCGACGCGATCCGCGTGGACCCGCGGTACAGGTTGAAGGTGGTCTCCGCCGGGTCGGTGCCGAGCAGCCGCCACCCCACGTAGTTGCCGTTGCCGGAGCGGACGCTGATCAGCCCCCGGTCGAGGTCCTCGACCTGCCGCGCCGCGGCGGCGCGCGGGTCCGGTCGGATCCCGGGCCCGCCGGGCGCCGCCACGGCGGTGGCGGCGGCCGCGGCGGCGGCCAGGGCGATCGATGTCAGCGGGGTGGCGACGCGGCTGCGGGCGTGCCGTCCGCGGGGTGGACGAGTCACGGCTCCTCCCTTGCGGTGGCCCCGGGCGGCGCTCGCGCCGCCCTGCGGGAAAGGGCTTTCCCGAAGGTAGCCCCGAACCCGCCCGACGGTCCGGCGGTTTTCACGCTTCTTTCACGACCACCCCGCCGACCTGCCCGAACGCCCGAAACTTTTCGCGCCCCCACGGGAGCACGAGCGTGCAAACACCGTCAGCGCCCGCTCGGACACAGCAAGCCGACGCGGCTGGACGCCCCGCCGCCCGGCCGTTCCCCTGTTCCAGGCTGGGGCGGACAAGTCGGCGTCGGGGTGGTTGATGAACGCGCCCGGTCGCGCGGCAGGCGCACCGGGTGGAGCTGCGCGGCGTCCGCTTCGGCTACGAACCCGGTCGTGGGCTGCGGCCGGACCTTCGCGCACCGGTGCCGTCCCGTCTCGGCCGCACCCGGGCGTGGCAGCCGGGCCGTTGTGCGGGCGCCGGCCGACCAGCAGCCCGGCACCACCATGTCCCGAACAGGCGGTTCATCCACCCCCATCCCCAGGACATCGCTATCCGCCCTGGCGCTCCTCGAAGCGGCATACGAGGTGTTCGACGACGTCATGGAGGTTGACCAGCGGGCAGCGGACGCGGCCGCCGCCGGAGTCCCCGAAGGACGGATGGCCCGGCTCCCCCCACACGTTCACGGCATCGCGGGCGGAGAGCGGAACGCTCACCGGGGAGACGCCCTCCGTGTGACGCAGGTCGACGCCGGCGATTCCCCGTGCGGCCAGCGTGGCGGCCAGGTGCCGGGCGGCCTGGGAGGGCGGGAAGGTCAGGCGCGGGTCGGGCCAGGGCCCCGGCAGCCCGAAGGCGCTCCAGACCGCCTTCCCCCGCATGCTCACCTCCGCCAGCCAGGACCGGGACGGGTGAGCTCCCCAGGCATCGGCGACGACATCGACGATCGCCCCGGCCGTGCTCGTCGAGCAGTCCACGGGAGGCCGTGTCCGGCCATGAAGTCCGACAGGTGTCGAAGACGGTCACCACCAGTTGCGGCGCCGGGAAGGCCCGCGCCCATATCCACAACTCGGGAGGGGCGATCGGGTCGGCAGGCCCGGCCCGCACCCCATGGTCGAACGCGTTGGTGACGAGCTCGCTGACGGCCAGAACGGCCGTGTCGACCAGGTCACGGCTCAGGCCCAGCGTCGTCATCGCGGCCTGGAGGAGGGAGCGGCCGACCGAAGCGCAGCGCGCGTCGGCAGGAAGCCGCCACGCGCACGCACCGCCCACGGCGATATCCACGATGCAACCGACCGCCTTACGCCCAGGCCGCACGATCTGCACCATTTGAACCACTCCCCCGGGTGACAGTTTCTGCGCTCCACCTCACAGACTGCGCACACCGTCCTAAGCTGGTCCGGGTTGCGAGTAACTCCTGCAACCGACAGAAAGTCCGGAGGCGAGAACGACCCACCGGCCGTCCCCCGATCCCAAGTCCTCCATGTGAGCGCTCATCGCCTACTACCTGCGGTTCTGTCGTCAACAGCGCAAGCGTGGCCTTTGCAGAGACGCCGAACGAAAAAGGTTCGGAGACCATGACATGACTTCCCCGGTCTGGCGCAAGAGCAGGCGCTCGACAGAGGGCACCACCGCCCAGTGCGTCGAGACCGCCAAGCTCGCCGGGGCCGTCGGCGTGCGCGGCAGCAGGCGCCCGGAGGGCGGGCACCTCGTGCTGACCGCCGAGCAGTTCGCGACCCTCATCCGCTTGATCAACTCCAACGGCCCGGCCCTGTGACGAACGCCGCGCTGCTGGTCATGCCCCCGGACGGATTCGGCGACCGCGTCACTGTCGCAGCCGACATGTGACATCCGACCGAAGCGCGAGATTCCGCTCTCGCAGGGATGGGCAGACCGGCGTCGCGGCGAACTCGGACGGCGTGAGCGCCGAACAGCCGGGCGCGGGCTCTACCGCCGACGCGGGGACCTGGCCGCAGAGGGCGGGCGTGAGGAGGGGGTGAGGGCAGGTGAGGCGGCCCTCACCCCCCTTGTGCCGGCTACAGCGGGCGGGGGCGGGCGGTGATGCCGCCGCAGCCGATCTCGCTGGCGATCGCCGGGCCGCCGCCGGAGGCGGACAGGGCCTCCAGGCGCAGGTAGCGGGCGGTGACCGGGCGGAAGGTCACCTGTTTGGGGGTGTGGTCGGCCGCCCAGTCGCCGCGGGCGACGGGGCGGAAGGTCCTGCCGTCGGCGCTGACGGCGATCCGGTAGGAGGTGATGTTGCCGTCGGTGCGGAAGTCCTCCAGGACGAAGTCCGTGCGGGTGTCCTGCCGCGGCAGGTAGGTCAGCACGTCGATCCCGGAGTACACGCGGCCCAGGTCGAGGGTCACCGCCTGCGGGGCCCTCCTGCCGGGCGCGGCGTCCGACGTCCACAGCGTCTGGTCGGCCTGGCCGTTCCAGCCGAAGTCGCTGTGCCCGTCCACGGCCAGGGCGGCGTCACCGCTGGTGGCGGTGGCCGCCACGGGGGTGAGCGGATGCGTCACCACGTCGGGCTGCGGCGGCAGGGGCGGGCGGCTCCGGTCGGGGCGCCAGCGCCGTCCCACCTCGCGCAGGGTCCGCACGACGGTGCCGTCCAGCAGGCCCCGCGGGTTGGGCGGGCAGTTGAGGATGAAGGTGCAGTACCGGGGTTCGAGCACCTTGAGGTGGCCGTCGACGATCTCGTCGGCGCTCAGCAGGTCGCCCGGGGTCGAGGGGTGCCAGAACCAGCCCGCCGGGGCGATCGTCTGCCCCTGCGAGGCGGCGTAGGTGTTGCCGGGCGGGCAGAACACGCCGCCCTTGGTCTCCTCGACGAACAGCAGCTCCGAGTGCCACGGGACGCTCAACCCGTTCAGGTCGAGGACGAGGCAGTCGGGCTGCAGCGCCGCCACGTGCTCGCGGATCTCGTGGAACGGCACCGACCGGTGGCCGAACGCCCAGTGCCAGGCCCACCCGTCGAAGATCAGCAGCGGGATGGGCCCGTACCCGGTGAGCAGCTCGGTGAGCTGGTTCTTGACGAACTCGATCGCCTCGCGGGTGATGGGCGGGCGGTCGTCGAACCCGGCGGGGCCGACGCCGTTCGTACGGTCCCAGATGGAGAAGTACAGGCACGGGGCCAGGCCGCGCGAGCGGAACGCCCGCACGTACTCGGCGACGATGTCGCGCCCCCGGGCCGGACCGGACGCCACCGTGTAGTCGGTGTGCTTCGACGGCCACAGGCAGAAGCCGTCGTGGTGCTTGGCGGTCAGCACGCCGAACCTCATGCCGGCGGCCTTGGCCGCGTCCGCCCACTGGCCGCAGTCCAGGTCGGCGGGGTCGAAGGTCCGCGGGTCCCGGTCGGGCTCCACCCATTCGGCGTCGTGGTAGGTGCCCATGTTGAAGTGCAGGAACATGCCGAAGCGCCAGTCGACGAAGCGCTTTTGCAGGGCGTAGCGGTTGCCGCGCGCCGACGCCGCCCCGGCGGAGGGGGCGCCGCCGAGGAGCGCGGCCGCCCCGGCGGTGGCGGCCGCCGCGCCCAGGAGGCCGCGGCGGCCGATCGGGTGCGTCATGAGGTCCTCCCGGGTGAGGGGACGTCGGAGACGGGGACGCCGCCGCGGTGGACGGCCGCGGCGTTCAGGCTCACCGGGCCGACCGCGGCGCGGCCTTCGGCGACCACGGCGAGGGCCAGGGTGTTGTCGCCGTGCTGCCGCAGGATCCCGGCGGGCAGGGTGAAGTCGCGCTGCGGTCCCCCGCTGACGTACTCGCCGAGGCTCCAGCCGTTGACGTAGATCAGCACGCGGTGGGCGGCGCCGCTGCCGCCGCCGAAGCGCAGGGTCAGCGGCACGTCGTGGCCCTTGGGCAGGTCGAGCCGGAACCCGGTGCGGTACCAGGTCACGCCCGCGTCGACCGCGCGGCCGGCCGGGGACGCCGGCGTCCACGAGCGGTCGGGGTAGCCGGGCAGGTGCCGGCCGGTGCGCTCGCCGTACAGGCCGCCGTTGTTGAGCGGGCCGCGCACGCGGTCGGTGCCGGACGCGCCCTGGATCTTCCAGGTGATCGGGCCGGACGCGCCGGTCACCGACGCGCCGACCAGGCCGCGCGGCTGCTTGTGCCGCACGTCGTCGGCCGTCCAGTCGTCGTTGTGGCCCATGTTCTCCACCAGGACCGACAGCACGGCGGTCCGGCCCTTCGTCAGCAGCCCGGACGGGATGGCGAAGCTCCCCGGCCCGGGGTCGGGGTTGACCGGGGCGTCGGAGTCCTTCTGCTCGCCGCCCGCAGCCGAGCCCAGGTAGCGGCCGTTCAGCCACACCTGGTAGCTGCCGCCCTTGCCGGTGATCGCGTTCAGCCGCACCTCGGTCTCCTCGCCGGTGGCGGTGAAGCGGCCCCGGTACCAGACGTGGCCGTGGTGGAAGCCGTAGTCGTCGGCGTACAGGACGGGCAGGGTCTTCGGCTTGATCGGGCTGACGGTGGCGGTGCGGTCGGCGACCGTCCAGTCCCGGTCGTCGAAGTCGGGGCGGGCCTCGGGCGCCCCGGGCGCGGTGCGCCAGCCGGTGAGCTCGGGCAGCCGCACCCGGGCGGGGCCGGGGACGCGGCCGGTGAGCGTGCCGGCGGCGGTGCGCCGGGCCGCGACGGGCGCGCCGTTCACGGTCATGCGGGCGGCGCCGGCGAAGACCTCGATGCCGGCGGCCTCGTCGGTGTCGGCGCGCAGGTGGACGGTGTCGCCGGCGACGCGGGCGGACCGCACCAGCGAGCCGCCGCGCACCAGGACGTCGCCGTGCTTCCAGAACTTTGCGGCCTCGGCGTCGGTGCCGAGCAGGAGCAGCAGCGGCCGCCGTCCGCCGCCGGTGACCAGCACGCGGGCCAGGCCCCGGTGGGTGTAGTCGAGCCGCAGGTCCCCCTTGCCGTCGTAGCTCGCGCGGACGTCGCCGTCCAGCACCTTGACGGTCGGCTTGGACGTGTAGCGCAGCACGGTCATGCCGGGGACGCCCTCGGTGCCGTACAGCACGGCGACGTCGCGTCCGTCCGCGGCGGTGTGGGTGAGCAGTTCGGAGCTGGAGACCGCCAGGCGCTGGCCGCCCATGTCGTACCCGGCCACCAGGACCTTGGCGTCGCGGCCCTTCACCCGCACCGGGACCGTGTAGGTGCCGTCGGGCGCGTTCCAGGTGAGGTCGGCGGAGGCGTCGGCGTCGGTCGTGCGGTCGGGGTGCCGGACGAGCACGAACTGGGTGCGCGTGTCGGGGTTGGCGCGGGCCTCGGTGTGCACGGCGCCGCCGCCGGGCTCCGGCGCGGCCGCCGGGTCGGTCTTGGTGAGCGGGGCGACCGTGGTGGTGAACAGGCCCTGCCGCTTGAACTCGTCGTACTTGCCGGTGAGCTGCCGGTTCTCGGTGATCGCGGCGCCGTAGTCGTAGGAGGTGTAGACGTCGTTGGGCTGGGCGAGCCGGCCCCAGTTGGTGCCGCCGAACGACATGTAGTAGCCGAACATCGTCGCGCCCGAGGCGATGAGGTTCGACTTGTAGTACACCTTCATGAAGTTCGGGCCGGTCAGCTCGCGGCACTTGTCGTACCCGGCCTTGTTCCCGTCGATCGCCCCGGCCTGGTACTCGGCGGCGTACACGGGGGCGTCGTCGCTGAGCCGTTCGGTGACGCCCTCGCCCCAGGTGCCCCACACGTCGGGTTCGCGGCACTCGAACGCCTGCGGGTAGTCGTCCACGCCGGGGATCTGCACCGCTCCCTGCCCGGACGCCCAGGTCGGCGTCCACGACGCGTCGCAGCACTGGTTGTGGGTGATGGGCACGTCGATGCCGGCGGCCCGCGCCTGCTTCTGGATGTCCTCCATGTAGGCGGCGTCGGTGTTGGCGGCGTACTCGTTCTCGGCGTTGTAGGCGATCACCGAGCCGCCGCGGGTGACCTGGTGCCGGGCGATGATCGGGTTGATGCGCGCCAGCCACTCGCGGTAGGCGCGGGTGTAGCCGGGGTCGCTGGAGCGGGCGCGTCCCGGCACGTTCTTCAGCCACGCGGGGAACCCGCCGCCGGTGGTCTCGGCGTTGATGTACGGGCCCGGGCGCGCCACCACGTACAGGCCGAGCTCCTCGGTCAGCCGCAGCAGCCGGTCCACGTCGCGGACGCCGGTGAAGTCGTACACGCCGGGCGCGGGCGAGTGGTAGCCCCAGTGGAAGTACAGGGAGACGCCGTTGAACCCGGCGGCCTTGATCTTCTCCAGCACGTCCCGCCACAGGTCGGGGCTGGGCAGGCGGAAGTAGTGGAACTCGCCGCTCCACAGCAGCACGCGCCTGCCGTCGACCTTCAGCGAGTAGCGGTCGTAGGTGACGCGGTGGGCGGTCTTCCCGGCGGAGGCCGCGGTGGGGGCGGTCTCGGTGGCGGCGGCGCCGGTGGGCGCCCAGAGCCCGGCCGCCGCGGCGGTGGCGGCCAGCAGCGCGGTCAGTTTTCGGGGGTTTCCTGGCATGACGGTGTCCTTCCAGGAGGGGGGGTGGCCAGGAGGAGGCCGGGCGGCGCCTCGGGCCCCGGTCGGGGCGCCGCCCGGCGGGGGGTTACCTGGTGAAGGAGAAGGAGCTCAGCCGCACGTCGCCGGTGAACACCAGGTAGACGTCCTGGCGTCCGGCGGCGCCGGAGACCGGCGCGGTGAGGTCGCGGTAGGCGTACCGGTCACCGGTGGAGGGCACGGTGACCGTGCCGGCCTTGCGGCCGTTCGGGCCGCCGAGCCGGACCTCGATCGCCGCGTCGCCCGCGCCCTCGCGCGCGGCCCGCGCCTTGATCCCGGTGATGCCGCGGCCGAGGTCGGCGCCGGCGAAGGAGATCCAGTCGCCGGAGCCGGCGCCGACCGCGTCGCCGCGCACCTTGGTCTCGTCGACCAGTTCGGCGCCCTGCTGGTCGTCGAAGTCGGCGGCGCGGGTCGCCTTGGCCAGGTCGCGGGCGGGGACGGTCTCGCCGCGCACCTTCAGCGCGGCGCGCTGCCGGATGTCGGCCGACGAGGAGCCGATGAGCAGGTCGTGCACGGCGTTCTCGACGGTCCACTTGTCGCGGGTGACGTCCCAGTGGGCCAGGTCGGCGGCCCGCACGGTGAAGGTGACGGTCTTGGTCTGGCCGGGCGCCAGCCGCACCTTCTCGAAGCCGCGCAGCTGCTTGACCGGCTGCTTCACCCGCGAGGTCCGCTGGTGGGTGTAGAGCTGGACGACCTCGTCGGCGGTGTCGCGGCCGGTGTTGGTGACCGGGACGCTCACCTTGACGGTGCCGCCGGCGGCCACCGAGTGCGCGCTGAGCCGGGGCGTGCCGTACCGGAACGAGGCGTACGACAGACCGTGCCCGAACGGGTAGAGCGGCTTGCCCTTGAAGTACAGGTAGGTGCGGTCGCTCTTGACGATGTCGTAGTCGAGGATGTCGGGCAGGTCGGCCTCGGACCGGTACCAGGTCTGCGGCAGCTTCCCGGACGGGCTGGTGTCGCCGAACAGCACCGCGGCCAGGGCGTTGCCGGTCTCGGCGCCCGCGTGGCTGGTCCACAGCAGCGCCGGGACGTTGTCCTGCTCCCAGTTGAGCGTGGTGGGGTAGCTGTTCTCCACCACCACGATCGTGTTGGGGTTGGCCTTGCGCACGGCCTTGATCAGCTCGGACTGGGCCCCGGCCAGCGCCATGGAGGTGCGGTCGTGGGCCTCCCGGCCGTTGATGAACGGCATGCTGCCGACGACCACGACGGCGGCGTCGGCGCCGGTGGCGGCCTCGACCGCCTCGTCCACGCCGCTGCGCAGCACCTCGCGGGTGAAGCGGGCGGCCTCGGCCTTGGTGCCGAGCACCAGGCGCCCGTCCGCGGCGGCCTTGAGGTAGGTCTTGTCGGGCTCGGCCCAGCCCTCGTCCTTCTCGTAGCCGGCGTAGCGGACCAGGTACGTCCCGTCGTCCTGCTTCTCCAGGTCGAACATCTGCTGGACGAACCAGCCGTTCGGCTGGGCCTGGTCGTTCTTGAAGTAGTCGGTCCAGGAGTTGTTGTCGGCCGGATCGCTCCACCGGCCGACGACCTTGCCGTTGGCGACGTTGCGCAGGGTGAGCTTGCCCTGGCCCCAGTCGAACACGTCGAACTGGGCCGTGGCGTCGGCGCTGGTGGCGCCCAGCCGGAGGAAGTCGCCCTCGGCCGCGCCGCCGCCGGTGAGGTACCGGCCGGTGGCGGCGTCCTTGAGCGCGACGCGGTCGGCGGCCTCGGTGCCCTCGACGGTGCCCTTGCCCCCCAGGCGGTTCTTGATGCCGTCCAGCGGGGTCACCCGGTACGGCAGGGCGCCGGAGTACCAGTCGGTGTAGAGGGTGTCGGCGAGCGGGCCGACGACGGCGACCTTCTTGGTGCGGTTGGCGTCCAGCGGCAGCGTCTTGCCCTGGTTCTTCAGCAGCACCATCTGCTCGGTGGCCGCCTGCCGGGCCAGGGCGCGGTGCGCGGCGCTGTCGACGGCCTCCTTGCCGATCTTGCCGTACGGGCCGCCGTCGGGGTCGAACTCGCCGAGCCGCACCCGCAGGGTGAGGATGTTGCGCACCGCCCGGTCCACGTCGGACTCGGCCAGCAGGCCCTTGGCCAGCGCCTCCTTGACGGCGTTGACGGTGTTGGCCGAGTTGGTGTCGTCGACGGTGAAGCTGTCCACGCCCGCCTTGAGGGTGGCCGCGTCGGCCTCGGCCAGGGTGCCGTAGTACTGCTGGGAGCCGACCAGGTTGTTGGGGCCGCCCGCGTCGGTGACGTTGAACAGCGGCTTGGCGGCCCACTTGCGCACCAGGTCGTTGACGTCGGAGTGCGCCGTGGCGGGGCGCCCGTTGATGAGGTTGTAGGCCGTCATGACGCCGGTCGCCGCGTCGGCCTGCAGCGGCACCTTGAACGGGACCTCGTCGTACTCCTTCTTCACCCGGGGGCGCAGGCTGGAGTTGGTCTGGTCGCGGCGGACCTCGTTGTTGTTGGCCATGTAGTGCTTGAGCACCGGCGCGGCCTTGAGGTACTCGCCGTCCTCGCCCTGGATGCCCGTGCCGTACGCGGTGGCCAGGGCGCCGGTGAGCAGGGGGTCCTCGGAGTAGCCCTCCTCGTTGCGGCCCCAGCGCGGGTCGCGCAGCAGGTTCACCACCGGCGCCCACAGCTGCAGGCCCCAGACGTCGGAGTTCTCCTTGTTGTAGCCGCGGGCCTCGTCGCCGACCGCCGACCCGATCTTCTTCAGCAGGTCGGGGTTCCAGGTGGCGCCCAGGCCCACCGACTGCGGGAAGACGGTCGCGGTGGCGGTGCGCACCGCGCCGCCCGCGTTGATGTCGGTGGACCAGGCCAGGCCGTGCAGGGCCTCGGTGCCGGTCTTGAACCGCTTGATGCCCAGCCGCGGGATGGCCGGCTGGTACTGGTGCAGCAGCGACACCTTCTCGTCGAGCGTCAGCCGCCCGAGCAGGTCCGCGACCCGCGCCTCCACCGGCAGGCGGGGGTCGCGGAACGGCAGGGTGTCGCGGGCGGCCGCCGGTGCGGCGGTCAGCCCCACCGAGGTGACGGCGGCCAGGGCCGCGGCGGCCACGGGGATCAGCGGCCGCCGGAAGCGGCCGGGTGAACGGGTGCGTCTGGACGTTTTCGGACGGGTGATCGGCACCACGCCTCCTCGATTCGTGCGACGATCAGAAAATTCGGCCCCATCCCCCGATAGCGCTGTATGCAGTTGTCCGTTCGTGTGCGGTCGTGTCGGTTCGGGTGAGCGTTTCGACGTCCAGTCCCGGCGGCGCCGCCCGCGCCGCCCGCGCACGAGAAATCGAAGCGCTTCGATTAAGCGGTGGACGTACTCTTCCGGGGTCCTCCTTCGGACGGTCGGTCGGATCGGACGGTCGGCGGGGCGGGAGGTGTCGGTCAGGACGGCACGGGCGCGGGCCCGCTGCTGGCCCGCGCGGTCAGCCGCGGCGGCACGAGGGTGGCGTCGGGCACCGGAACGCCCTCCAGCTTGGTCATGAGCAGCTCGACCGCCTGCCGCCCCACCTCCTCGGCCGGGACGGCGACGGACGTCAGCGGCCGCTCGGCGCGCTCGGCCACCTCGTCGGGGCAGATGGCCACCACCGACAGGTCGCCGGGGATGCTCCGGCCGGCGGCGCGGAACGCCCGCACCAGCGGCTCGACGATCGGCTCGTTGTGCACCACCACCGCGGTCGGCGCGTGCTCGTCGACCAGCAGCCGGGCGGCCATCGCGCGGGCCGCCTCGGCGGTGGACTCGCACGGGTGCAGCACACCGGTCAGGCCGTGCTCGGCCACCGCCGCGTGGAAGCCCTCGGCGACCCGCTCGGCGTAGCCGGTGCGCCGCCGGTAGACCTCCGGCGGCGAGCCGACCAGCGCCACCGACCGGTGCCCGAGGTCGGCCAGGTGCCGCACGCAGGTCTCGGCGGCGGCCCGGAAGTCCAGGTCGATGCAGGTCAGGCCGGACGCGTCGGCCGGGAACCCGATGAGCACGCTGGGCCGGTCCAGGGTGCGCAGCAGCGGGACGCGCGGATCGTCCATCTGCACGTCCATCACGATCAGCGCGTCCACCATCGCGCTGTCGGCCACCCGGCGCAGCCCGTCCACGCCCTCCTCCTGGGTGAGCAGCAGCACATCGTGGTCGTGCCGCCGCGCGGTGGTGACCGCGGAGACGGCGAACTGCATCACCACGGGCACGTGGATGCCGCTGCGCAGCGGGATCATCAGCGCCACCACGTTCGACCGGCTGCTGGCCAGCGCGCGGGCGCCCGCGTGCGGGCGGTAGCCGAGCTCGCGGATGCTGGCCAGCACCCGCTCCCGGGTCTCGGCCGAGATCGAGCGCTTGCCGCTCAGCACGTAGGACACCGTGCTCGGGGACACCCCGGCATGGCGCGCCACGTCGGTGATCTTTACCACGTGCCGTCCCATCTGCGCACATGTGAAGCGATTCGATTGTGGAGAGGATAGCGGCGCCTACGGCGGCTCCCGGCCGCCCGGCCGCGGCCCGGTCACGGGGCGGCGGCGGGGACGCCGCCCGCCGCGATCAGGTCCCGGTACCAGTGGGCGCTGTCCTTCCAGGTCCGGCGGCCGGTGGGGTAGTCGACGTGGATGAGGCCGAACCGCTTGGAGTAGCCGTAGGCCCACTCGAAGTTGTCCAGCAGCGACCAGGCGAAGTAGCCGCGCACGTCGGCCCCGGCGTCCATGGCGGCGCGCACCGCGGCGATGTGGTCGCGCAGGTAGGCGATGCGGCGGTCGTCGCGGACGCGGCCGGCCGGGTCCACCTCGTCGTCGAACGCGGCGCCGTTCTCGGTGACCACCAGCGGCACCCCGGGGTGGTCGCGGTGCAGCCGCAGCAGCATCTCGGTCAGCCCGGTGGCGTCGATCGGCCAGCCCATCGCGGTGTACGGGCCGGGCTGGCTCGGGAACTCCACGTCGTCGCAGCCGACGAAGGGGCTGGCGGCGCCGTCGCGGTGGCCGTCGTCGGTCTGGCGCGGGGACGTGCCGTCCCACCGCCGCACCCGGGTGGGGCTGTAGTAGTTGACGCCGAGCAGGTCCAGCGGCGCCGCGGCGGTCTTCTCGTCGCCGTCGCGGACGAACGACCAGTCGGTGAGCGCCGCGGTGTCCGCCAGCAGGTCGGCCGGGTAGCCGCCGCCGAGCATCGGGCCGAGGAAGATCCGGTTGGCGACCGCGTCCACCTTCCGCACCGCCTCCGGCTCGCCGCGCAGGTGGTGCAGGTTGAGGGTGACCGAATGCCGCGCCGACGGCGCCACCACCTCGCGCAGCGCCCGGTTGGCCAGGCCGTGCGCCAGGTTGAGGTGGTGCGCGGCCTTCAGCGCGTCCACCGGGTCGGTGCGGCCCGGTGCGTGCACGCCCGAGGCGTAGCCGAGGAACGCCGAGCACCACGGCTCGTTCAGCGTCGTCCAGGTGTGCACCCGGTCGCCGAGCGCCTGGCCGACGCGGGTCGCGTACTCGGCGAAGCGGTAGGCGGTGTCGCGCAGCGGCCAGCCGCCCGCGTCCTCCAGCTCCTGGGGCAGGTCCCAGTGGTAGAGGGTGACGACGGGGGCGATGCCGCGCTCCAGCAGCTCGTCGACCAGGCGCGAGTAGAAGTCCATGCCGATCGGGTTGAACCTGCCCTCGGGCAGCACCCGCGACCAGGAGACGGAGAAGCGGTACGCCTTCAGGCCCAGCTCGGCCATGGCCGCCACGTCCTCGCGCCACCGGTGGTAGTGGTCGGTGGCCACGTCGCCGGTGTCGCCGTTGAGCACCCGGCCCGGGGTGTGGCTGAAGGTGTCCCAGATGGACGGGGTGCGGCCGTCCTCGCCGGCGGCGCCCTCGATCTGGTACGACGCGGTGGCCGCGCCCCACAGGAAGTCGTCGGGGAAGGTCATCGGTCCTCCAGGTAGATGGCGATCTGCGGGCCTTCGGCGCGTACCAGGATGCCGTGCGCGTGCTCGGCGGCCGCGCCGCCCTCCACGCGGGCGACGGAGTCCACGCCGGCCAGCAGCACGTTCCACGGCTTGTCCGCGCCGCCGGCGAACTGCGCCGCCACCCGGACCGCCGCGCCGTCCCGGGAGGTGGTGAACGACGCGGCGGTCCCCCCGCCGGACGGGGCGGGGATCTCGGTGGTGACGCGGGCGCCGTCGGCGAGCTCGTACACCCGCAGCGTCACGCCGTCGGCGTGGTCGTAGTCGGGCCGGTCGTCCACGGCGCCCTCGGGGATCACGGCGCCGGGCCGCACCAGCAGCGGCAGGCTGTCGAAGCCGTGCCGTTCGCGCACCCAGCGTCCGCCGTGCACCTTCTCCCCCGTCAGGTAGTGCGTCCACACGCCCTCGGGCACGTAGTAGGCGACCCGGCCGTCGGCGGAGAAGACCGGCGCCACCAGCAGGTCGTCGCCCAGCATGTACTGCCGCTCCAGGTGGGTGCAGGCCGGGTCGTCGGGGAACTCCACCACCATCGCGCGCATCATCGGCAGGCCCTCGCCGTACGCCTGCCGCGCCGCGCCCGCCAGGTAGGGCATCAGCCGCATCTTCAGCCGGGTGAAGTGGCGCAGGACGTCCACCGACTCCTCGTCGAACAGCCACGGCACCCGGTAGGAGTGGCTGCCGTGCAGGCGGCTGTGCGACGACAGCAGCCCGAACGCGATCCACCGCTTGAACAGGGCGGGGTCGGGCGTGCCCTCGAAGCCGCCGATGTCGTGGCTCCAGTACCCGAACCCGGACATGCCCAGCGACAGGCCGCCGCGCAGGCTCTCCCCCATCGCCTCGAACGTCGACTCGCAGTCGCCGCCCCAGTGCACCGGGAAGCGCTGCCCGCCCGCCGTGGCGGACCGGGCGAACACCACCGCCTCGCCCTCGCCCCGCCGCTTGCGCAGCAGCTCGAAGACCGTCTGGTTGTACAGGTAGGTGTAGTAGTTGTGGGCCCGCTCGGGGTCGGAGCCGTCATAGAACACCGCGTCGGTGGGGATGCGCTCGCCGAAGTCGGTCTTGAAGCAGTCCACGCCCATGTCCAGCAGCGCGTCCAGCTTGGCGGCGTACCACTGGCGCGCCTCGGGGTTGGTGAAGTCGACGACCGCGCAGCCCGGCTGCCACTTGTCCCACTGCCACACGTCCCCGTTCGGCCGCTTCAGCAGGTAGCCGCGCGCCTTGCCCTCCTCGAACAGCGGGGACCGCTGCCCGATGTAGGGGTTGATCCACACGCAGATCCGCAGCCCGCGGTCCTTCAGCCGGCGCAGCATGCCCGGCGGGTCGGGGAACACCCGCGGATCCCACTCGAAGTCGCACCACTGGAACTCGCGCATCCAGAAGCAGTCGAAGTGGAAGACGCTGAGCGGCAGGTCCCGCTGCGCCATGCCCTCGATGAAGGAGGTGACGGTCTCCTCGTCGTAGGAGGTGGTGAACGAGGTGGACAGCCACAGCCCGAACGACCAGTCCGGCACGCGCGCCGGGCGGCCGGTCAGCGCGGTGTACTTGCGCAGGATCTCCCGCGGCGTCGGCCCGTAGATCAGGTAGTAGCGCATCGACTGGCCCTCGACGCTGAACTGCGCGCGGGCCACCGCCTCCGACGCCACCTCGAACGACACCCGGCCCGGATGGTCGACGAACACCCCGTACCCGGCGTTGGTCAGGAAGAACGGCACGTTCTTGTACGCCTGCTCGCTGGCGGTGCCGCCGTCGGCGTTCCAGATGTCCACCGACTGGCCGTTCTTGACCAGCGGCCCGAACCGCTCCCCCAGCCCGTAGACGAAGTGGTCGACGCCGAGGTCGAGCTGCTCGCGCACGTAGTGGCGGCCCTCGTCGGTGTCGATGATCGCCATGGCCTTGAAGCCGCTGCCGGTCAGCCGCCGTCCGGCGGCCAGGAAGTCCACCCGCCACTCGTCGCCGCGCGCCACCCGCACCGTCAGGTCGCCGGAGGTGAGGGAGACCGCGTCGTCGTCCACGGCCACCGCCGCGTCGACGTCGGGGTCGGCGGCCACCTCGAACTCCGGACGCGGCGGCCGCGTCCCGGCGAAGTGGGTGACGGTCACGCCGACGACGTCCCGCATGGGCGAGGAGCAGGTCAGCGTGACCACCGGTCCCTTGAGCAGATCGCCGCGGTGCCGGATGCGCTGCACGGGGGCGTGCACGGTGAACGAGCCCGGCCCGGCGTCGACGTCGAGCACCTCCGCCGGGTAGGACGCGTGCACGCCCTCGCGCATCATCCAGTAGCCGTCGGTGAACTTCATTTGATGGCTCCAGCCGTGAGTCCGCGCGACAACGTGCGCTGGAAGATCAGGAAGAAGACGACGGTCGGGATCAGCCCGAGCAGGGCCGCGGCGCTGGACATGGTGGCGTCCATCAGCCGCTGCCCGTGCAGCACGCCGAGCGCGACCGAGACCGTCTGATTGTCGTTGGACTGCAGGAAGACCATGGGGATGAGGAACTCGTTCCAGGTCCAGATGAAGAAGAACACCAGCAGGACCGACAGGGTGGGCCGCACCACCGGCACCACCACCCGCCACAGGATCTGCCAGCGGCCCGCGCCGTCGATCCGGGCCGCCTCCAGCAGCGGCCGCGGGAACGTCGACAGCACCGACGACAGCAGGTAGGTGCCGAACGCGCTCTGGATGACGATGAACACGATGATCACGCCGAGCCGGGTGTCGTACAGCCCGAACTGCTTGGACAGGTAGAACAGCGGGTAGACCAGCGCCTCCTGCGGCAGCGTGTTGGCCATCAGCAGCGCCACCAGCACCCACATGCGGCCCTTGACCCGGCCGATGCCGAGGGCGTAGGCGTTCAGCACCGACAGCAGCACCGCGCCGACCGCGACCGACCCGCTGATCAGGGCGCTGTTGAACAGCACCCGCCCGAAGTCGACGCGCTCCCAGAAGTCCCGCACGCCCTGCAGGTAGAGGCCCTCGGGCGGCGCCAGCGGCCCGTTGGCCGAGTACTCGGCCGGCGACTTGAGCGCGTTGAACACCACCACCGCGAACGGGATCAGCATGATCGCGGCGAGCGCCGTGAGGCCGACCAGCACGGCGTACGCCGACGGGCCGCGCCGGCGCCGCCGCGGCCGCCGCGTGGAGCGGCGCTGTCGCTCGGCCGGTGCCCCGGCGGTGCGCGTGGTCAACGTCGTCACCGCTCCTCCCCCATGTCACGGCCCTGCATCCGCAGGAACACCACGGTCAGCGCCAGGATGATCAGCGTCAGCACGGTGGAGATGGCCGAGCCGTAGCCGACCTCGGTGCGCTCGAAGAAGCTGACGTAGGAGTAGTAGGACGGCACGTTGGTCGCCCCGCCCGGACCGCCCTTGGTCAGCACGAAGATGTGCGCGAACGCCTTGAGCGCGGCGATCGTCGTCCACAGCAGCACCACGAAGATCTCCGGACGGATCTGCGGCAGCGTGACGTGCCGGAACCGCCGGGCCCAGGTGGCGCCGTCGATCTCGGCCGCCTCGTACAGGGACGGGTCCACCCGCTGCAGTCCGGACATGAACACCACCAGCGGGAACCCGATCTGCACCCACACCATCACGGCCATGACCGTCCACAGCGCGGTGCCGGGGTCGCCCAGCCAGTCGTGCGCCAGCGCGCCCAGGCCGACCGCGTCCAGCAGCGCGTTCACCGCGCCGCTCTCGGGGTTGAGCAGCCAGCTCCACACGATGCCGGCGATGACGACCGGCAGCACCTGCGGCAGGTAGATGCAGGCGCGCAGCACGCTGGCGGTGCGCGGCCCGAAGTGCCGGTCGATCAGGTCGGTGAGCACGGCGGCCAGCACCAGCCCGATCGCGGTCGGCACGACCGCCATGCCCACGATGACCAGGACGTTGTTGCGGAACGACGCCCAGAAGTCGCCGTCGCGGGCCAGCTCGGTGTAGTTGCCCAGGCCGATCCAGCGCGGCGTGCCGATGCCCTCCCACTCGGTGAAGCTGGTGTAGAGGTTCATCAGGAACGGCACGCCGATGACGGCGGTGAACAGCAGCACCCCGGGAACGAGGTAGGGAAGGTAGGCCAGGCGGCCGTCGCGGTGACGGGCGGCCGCCTGCTTCGCAGTCCGCTCGGTCACTTCGGCACGCCGCTGTCGTAGTCCTTCTGCAGGTCACCCAGCACCGAGCCGGGCGAGCTGCCGTTCATCAGCTTCTGGCCGGCCGACACCCACTTGTCGTAGAAGCCCGGCACGGGCCAGTCCGGGTAGTAGGCCAGGCCGTTGCTCTCGGCGAGCCGGTCGAAGTTCTCGATGAGCTTCTTGGCCTTCGGCTCGGTGATCGCCGCCGGGTCGGCCGCGACCGGCACGCCGCCCGCGTTGCCCAGGGTGTTCTGGATGTGCTTCTTCAGCGTGATGTCGATGAAGTCGTAGGCCAGCTTCTTGTTCTTGGAGCCCTTGGGGACCACCCACAGGTTGCCGCCGGAGCCGGCCGTCATCGTGCCGCCCGGCCAGACCATGGTGTCCCACTCGAACTCGGCCTCCTTGAGCACCCGGCCGAACCACCAGGTGCCGGAGAACATCATCGGGAACTTGCCCTGGATGAACGCCACGCCGGCGTCCTCGGCCTTCAGGCTGACCGAGTTCTTGGCGATGTAGCCCTTCTTCACCCAGTCGGCGAACGTGGTGGCCCCGGCGGTCCACGCCTGGTCGGTCAGGCTCGCCTTGCCGGTGTACCGCTGGTAGGCCTGCACCCAGTTCTGGTCGGCCTTGTCGAGGGCGAGCTGGTAGATGAAGTGCTGCGCCATGACCTCGGCGCCGGCGTTGGTGAACGGCGTGACGCCCTTGGCGACGAACTGGTCCATCGCCTTGATCAGCTCGTCGTAGCCGGTCGGCACCTTCACGCCGTGCTTGTCGAACAGCTCCTTGTTGTAGTAGATGAGCGTGTACTCGGCGTAGTTGGGGATGCCGTACCACTTGTCGCCGCCCATGACGCCCTTGGCGTCGTACTTGGACGTGACGGCGATGTTCGGGCTGAGCAGCTTGTCCCAGCCGCGCTTGGCGACCTCGGCGGACATGTCGTCCAGCAGCCCCTGCTTGGACAGCAGGCCGGCGGTGGCGTTGCCCTTGTTGTACTCCAGGATGTCGGGCGCGTCGTTGGAGTTGAGCACCATCGGCGCCGTCTTCTGGATCTGCTCGAAGCCCTTCTCCTCGAACTTGACCTTGACACCGGGGTGGGTCTGCTCGAACTCCTTGATGGCCTGGTTCCAGGCCACGCCCATGGCGCTGTCGGGCGACTCGTAGTGCCACAGCCGCAGCTCGTTGGGGTTGGACTCGCCGCCTCCGCCGCCGCATGCGGTCAGCGCCAGCGCTCCCGCGGCGAGCGCGGCCAGCAGCGCCGTGCCCCTGCCTGGTCTGTTCATCGGTGCTCCTCCGGGGTGGGAACTCGCTGCCCCGCGCCGGTCGACGCGAACGGTCCGGTCGCGGACGGGCCGCCGGACGCCCGGTCGTCTCGGCGCGGGTGTCGAGAAAGGGTGTCGAAGCGCTTCGATTGGGTGGGATCGTAGACCTCCGGTGAGCTGGGACACAATAGGGAGCCTCCAAAAGTTTCCTTCACACCCGAGCCGACGGGGGTGATGTATGGGAGCGCTCCCAGCCGCAGCGGTCCGGACCCGTTCCGGCGGCCGCGGCGGCGGCCCGCTGTTACCCTCGGACGCCCGGAAGCCAGGGATGATCAGCACACGTCGCCCCCGAAAGCGGTGGCGGCCGTGCCGCAGCGATCGTGGGAGCGCTCCTCATGAGGTCCACCGACGACACGTTCGACCCGGCGTCCGACGACCTGGCATCAGGCGACCCGGCATGCGGCGATCCGGCCTCCGGCGGCGCGGCGGCCGCGGGGCCGGGCGGGGCGCCGCCGGAGGCGGAGCGCGACGAGGAGGCGTACCGGCGGGAGTTCCGGCGGTTCTTCGAGCGGCACCACCGCGACCTGGCCCGGCTGGCGCACCTGATGCTCGGCGACCCGGACTCGGCCGACGACCTGGCCGCCGACGCCCTGGCCGCCGCCTGGCACCGCTGGGACCGGGTGCGCGGCTCCGAGCATCCGCTGGCCTACGTCCGCCGTATCGTGCTGAACATGTGCCACAGCCGCATCCGCGCCCTGGTGCGCGAGCGGGACCGGCTGGCGGCGCTCGGCGCGACCGTGCAGGAGCACGCCGACACGCCGGACGTGCCCGCCGTGCTGGACGTGCGCGCCGCCCTGCAGCGGCTGCCCGAGCGCAAGCGCGCCTGCGTGGTGCTGCGGTTCGCCTTCGACCTGTCGGAGAAGGAGACCGCGCGGGTGCTGGGCATCACGGTCGGCACCGTCAAGAGCCAGACCTCCAAGGGCGTCGCCGAACTGCAGCGCGCGCTCGGCGGCCCGCAGCCGCCGGGCGGGGAGGGCCGCGGCGCCGGGCCGCGGCCACGCCCGAACGCCCGCCGGGAGGACAGGCGGCGCGCGGACGTGCATCCTGGGGAGGACGGGCCCGCGGACACGGACGGCGACGGCGGGCGCTCCGGCGGGGCGCAGTGGCGGCGCGGCGCGGTCGGCGTGCTGCTGGGTGCGGTCCGGGCGGGTGAGCGGCCGCAGGAGGGCGCGTGATGGGGGGCCGAGACAACGATCCCGAGCGCACCGAGGAGTCCCTGGTGCTGCTGCGGGAGTGGCTGCACGCCGAGGCCGAACGGCACGAGCCCGACCGCGAGCGCATCTGGGCGCGGATCGAGGCCGCCATGGACCGTCCCGCCGAGACGATCGCGGCGGGCGGCGCGCACTCCGGCGGCGACGCCGGGCACGGGCGCGCCGACGGCCGCGGGGAGGGACGGCGCGGCGGCCGCCACGCGGTCGAGCCGCCGCACGACGCCAAGCGGCGCTGGCTGCGCGCGGGCGTGGCGTCCCTGGCCACGGCGGGCGTCGTCGGCCTGACCTCGGGGGTGTTCTGGGGGTTCACCGAGGGGGACACCGGCCCCGCGCTGCCGCTGGCCGGGCGCAGCGGCGACCAGCCCGGGCCGCCCGCCGGCACCGGCTCCGGCTGCGCCGCGCTGACCGGCGGCGGCACCGGATCGGCGGCGCCGTCCGCGCCGGGCGGCACCGAATCGCCGCCGCCCCGGCGTTCGGCGTCCGGCGGCGCCGGGCGCACGAAGCGTCCCGCGAGGTCGCCGTTCACGGCGAGCGGCGCCGTGGATGCCGCGAGCAACGAGCACTGGGCGCAGAACAACGTCGTGCTGCGCGTGCACGAGCCGCTGCACGCGCTGACGGTCACCATCCGGGTGCGGCTCGGCGAACGCGTGTCGTCGGCGGGCTCGTGGCTGTCGCTGCCCAACGGCGACTTCCGCTCGTCCGTCAAGACGACGCCGGACGCCATCGTCTACACGTGGACGCTGCTGCCCGGACGCACCGTGGAGCCGGGCTCGTACACCTTGGCGGCCCAGTACAACCGGACCGCCGCCCACGATCCGGGCGAGGACGTCTACTCGGTGCGGGCGGCCGTGCGGGACGGCCCGCCCGCCCCCGCCGAGGGCCACTTCTGACCCGTCCGGCCGGTCCTGTCCGGCGAGCGGGGGACGCTCGCGGTGCCTCGCTGGGGTGCGCGCATCACCTCCGCTCGGAAAGCGCTTGCCCTCGACGTTAGGCACTCCGCGCGTCCGCGTCAACACGATCGCGGAGTTCTGCGCAACCGCGGCAACCCCCCGGGCCGCCCGGACGACTATGGCGGTGAAGGCCCCCCGCACCGGCGCCCCACACACCCTGCCCCGGCGCGGGGGCCTGCCGACGTTCAGGACCCCGCGAGACGGGCCGCGTACCGGATGCCGCCCAGCAGGTGGGCGCGGAACTGCGGCTCGGTGAACGACTCGGCGGTGTGGCCGAGCGCGGTGTAGAAGCAGCGGCCTTCGCCGACGTCGTGGCACCAGGCGAGCGGATGCGGCTCCCCCATGCCGGCGCCCTCGTAACTGGACTCGTCCACGGTCAGCAGCACCCGCACGCGCGCGCTCGGAGCGGACGCGAAGTCGTACCACTCGTCGGTGCGCGTCCAGGTCCGCCGCAGGTGGGCCGTGGCGGGATGGTCGCGGTCCTGGACGAGCACCGTGGCGGACTGCACGTCCGGGTGACGGGCGAACCGCGCCCCCACCAGCTCGCCGTAGAAGGGCCAGTCGTACTCGGCGTCGGCGGCGGCGTGCACGCCCGCGAAGCCGCCCCCGCCCCGCACGTAGGACTCCAGCGCCCGCCGGTGCGCGTCGGTGAACAGCTCCCCCGTGGTGCTGAGGAACACCAGCGCCCGGTAGCGGGCCAGGATGTCGGGGGAGAACATCACGGTGTCGTCGGTGACGTCCACCATGAAGCCGTGGTCGGCGCCCAGCTCCCGGACGGCCTCGGCCCCGGCGGGGATGGAGGCGTGGCGGTAGCCGGCGGTCCTGGTGAACACGAGCACCCTGGGCATGGCCGCTCCCCGTCACCGCTCGGACCGGCAGGTGCGGCCGTTGAGCGCGAACCGGCCGGGACGGCCGTTCGCGCCGTCCCTGCGGCCGATGAACCCGAACTCCACGGCGCCGCGCGGCGGGATGGTGCGGTTCCAGTCGGCCGCGGTCACCTCGACGTCGGCGCCCTGCTGGCGCCGCGCGCCGTTCCACAGCTGGGCGACCTGCTGCCCGTCGGGGAACGACCAGGCCAGCCGCCATCCGTCGAGCGGCGCGTCGGCCAGGTTGGTGACGCGCACCCGCGCCTGGAAGCCGTCCGGCCACTCGCCGACGACGTCGTAGGCCACGGCGCACGCGCCCGCCGCGGGCGGCGGCGCGCCGCCGCCCGGCGCCGAACCGCCCTCAAAGGCCCCGGAGGACAGCGCGACGAGCGGCACAGCGAGCAGGCCGAGCGCGCCCGCCGCGCCGCCTGCGACCAGCAGCGCCTTTCGGGCGCCGCCCCCGGGAGACGGCTCGGGCAGGGGGAAGGGGTCGTCCAGGACGCGGGTGTCGTGGTCGCCGGCCTGGGCGCCCGCCGGGTCGTGCGGCGGCGCGGCGTGCGTGCCCGCGGCGGCCTCGCGGGGGATCCCGGCGGCCGCGCGCAG